>CAJXVZ010000022.1 GCA_913062845.1 uncultured Psychroflexus sp. | reverse complement strand
TCTGCAATGTCGCCAACCGCAGAAAGCTGGTTGCTGTGTGCCAAATAATCATAATCCAGATCATCTATAACATCAATAGTGTTACTCGAAGTTACACCTTTTCGGGTTAATTTCAAAATATTTCCGTTTCTGTCATAGCTGATATGTCCTTCAAAAAAGTCTTCCTGCTCATTAGCCAATGCTCCAAACATTTGATGAGGTGTAAGGTAATTGGCGTTGTTTAAACGGTTTAGAGCATCATACTCGTAGCTATAACTTCTTTTCGCATCAGAATTTATGTTTAGCGTATTCTGTGTCCTCCAGTGTGTTTCTGCTATATTGCCATTGTAGAGTGCTACTGTATTGGAGTTTTCAGGGTTATTATATCGGATATTGAAGGCAAATAATTGGTCCGGGCTTGGCGCATCTACATCATTGATGTCGGTCAGCCAGCCCCGAATGTTGTAATTGTAAGAAATGTCCTGAAGTGTATTGACGGCATTTGCAACATCGCTGCCACCAACCTTTTTTTCTTTAAGTTGTCCCAGCTCATCGTAAACATTATATACAATAAGCTCTTCTCCCTGGTTATTGATGTTTTGGGTATGCTTGATAAGACTTTGGTTGTACTCGTTATACGTAAATTTATCTACAATCGTAATAGATTCGCCATTGGCCAAATGGGTGTTATGGGTTTCCAGTGTGAGTCCGAGAAAATCCTCTAACTTGATGTTACTGATGTCTTCGGTGTTTAAAAATTCATTTTTAGAATGCGAATAAATGGGTCGGGCTTTGTCATCGTACAGGCTTATTGTAGTGATCCAGTCATTGGTGTCCAGTACTTTAACATGACTTCCCGTAGCCAGTGTTTTGGTCCTGTCGGTAAAATCAGTAACCTGATTATATACTAAATGACCTGAAGCTGGTACTTTAGTACCATTATCAGAATGTAACTGTATTCCTCTGTAATCAAATTCGTAGTCGTCATAGTAGTTTACGGTAAGTACCTCAATATTTGAAGTCGGAAAAGCCTGATTGGTATAATAAATATGCAGTCCTCCGTTGGTGAATGTATCGTTTTGATCTACTCTGGCCTCAGCAAGACTATACCCATTGGTGGAATCATAGAGTTCAGCCTGAATAGTTGGCCGGTCTTTTTTGTCTATTATGACTATACCGGTATAGGTTGGTCTGTCAAAATTATCATATTTTGTAAACAACCACTTATTTTCTAATCTCAGATTAGCATCCTGTGTGAGTACCGGACGATTCAGGCGGTCATAGACAATATACTCATCTGCTTTTCCGGGAATTTTTTTCTTGAACAGGTTATTCTTTTCGTCGTAATAATAGATATAGCAAAGCCCATCAATAATATTCTGTGGAACGATATAGTTGGTTGTTCCTATAGCTGATCCCATGACAGTGTTTGCGGCCGAAGAATTAACCAGGTTTGTAAACTGCCCGCCACCGGTTATGTTTATACTGTTATTGATAAGTTCGAAAGTATAATCCAGCGTTGCTGTGTTTAGGCTAAAAACAGTCCTGCTGTCCAGAGCCCTTTCAATATCCAGATTTAAGGCTATGCCGGGTTTAAACTGCACAGGTACAGTAGTCGCAATATTTATACTGAAGTTCAGGTTGTCATATTCGTCCACTGTAATGCTTACGCCACCGGTAGCACCATAAGGATTATTGATATAGGTGCTCAATTTGTCATTTTCAGCAATATCCTTAAAGGCATCTTTGTAGGATTGTCTCTCGTTTTCATCCATATCCAGAAAATAGAACCAAGGCAGGTTTTTCTGATAATTTAAACGCGCAGATGAATTTAAACTTCCTGTATATTGCGTAGATCGACCTTCACCTGAAATATGGAGTTGGTTTTCTTTGACAGATAAGATATAACTGAAGCCATCTCCTTCGAGACGACCAATTTCGGTATCTCCGAAGCGACCTAGTGCAGAAAGGTCCGCAACATATCCTCTTTTCAAGGCCATAGGGCTGGTTGTCAATACATTAATGTCCACCTGAATATTTTCATTTATAACACTTATGCTTGCTCCACCTTGTCCGCCGTATTCGGCAAACAGGTCTGCGTCGAGAAGACTTTGGTTGTCGTACTCCTGTAAATCCCTTTGGTAAGAATCGGCCAGGTCTCTGTTAACCACTCCAAACTTTGTCCAGTTCAGGAAAATGGAAGTTGAACTCGGAATACCTGAAACGGCAATAGGTTTTATGGACTTGGGCGATAGGACATAGGTCAGGTTGCCATAATCATCGTAAACATAATAGGTGTCGTGAGCGATATTGTTATTGTAGGTTCTCTTTAACACGACCTGACCGAGTTTGTTCTTGAACTCTTCGGTGGTATGGTCACGAACATGAGTCTGATTGGGCTGCCAGTTTTCATCTTTTGTGATGGTTTTATATAATTCGTTGGCATCATAAAACCCTTCTCGTTCCAGGTGGTGTTCCAGTGTAGAAGGCGGATGATCAAATACCACCTTAAATTTCATGACCTCTCCGGCTGCATTGCTAAGGTAATCAAATTTAATGCTATGGTCGTTATCCGATAAGAGATCTATTTGCCAGTCATCACCCGGAGCGCCTTGTTTCAGCACCCTGTTTAATGGTGAAGCTTCCAATTGCTTTTCGCTGTATGGAAAATCTGATGCTGTGGTATAATCATTTTGATAGAATGATAACTGATCTGCAGGAGCATTATCTTTAAAATTAAGGGAAACAGGTACACCGGATACATAAGGTAAGTACTCTTTAGTTTGAAGGCCGAAATCATCATATTCCATGAAGGTCACAATATCTTTTCCTGTTGGACTTTGCTTATGTGCAATGACCTGAATGGGTCGGCCTAATCCGTCGAAATATTGGATACTTGACAAGTATTCATTGTTGCTTTCATCAATGAGGGCATCATAGTCTACCGGAGTAGTATGGGTTTTTACTCTGATATAATTTTTTGATGTTGTTTGTGAGAAACCTAAAACACTCACAAAAATAAGTAGCAATGTTATATATGTTGTTTTCATGAGTTTTCTTTTAGTTTCCATAGTTATAACTGTATTGTTCTATTATTTTCATATCGTTGTCCAGCTTGACCAACAAGCGTCCTTTATTATCGTGACGATAATACGTGGTATTTCCTCTGGGATCAGTATTGGTGGTAACTCCCCTAATGGGATCATGAGATAAAGTTGTAATAAATGCTTCGGGAAAAAAGTTTCTCAATTCGTCAAGAGCATTTCTAAGCTGCTCTTCATTTGAATTTGTTGTCATCCAGTTGTCAAAATCATTATTTGATAAAGCCTGTAATTGTTCTATGTAGTTAGAATACTGATTATTGGTGGCAGGTAGACTTTCAATGTCCTGATAACGGACACCAACTAGTTTTGCTATTGGTTTAGACCTGCCATATCCGTAGAGATAGCTAACAATCTTAGCATCATCGTAATTAGGGCCATTGATAAGCATATCGGCAGATTTTGTTGATACTTCCAAAATGTTACCCTTGCTGTCATATCTGTTGAAGTATATGGTAGAAGCAGGGCTGTTATCGTCTTTAAACACAATCTGTTCAGAGGGTAAAACCTGATCTGCAGAAAACTCTTTAAACCTGGTAATACTTGTCACTTTTTTAGAATTGGCTTCAGTTGTTTTATAGACTAACTGATTGATATTGTGTATATCTACTAATTTTTGTATATTTTGTAATTGAGATGTAGTAAATAATGAATTGTCAAAATCTGAAGTATTATTGGCGTAATAATGATTTACAACCTGGACTTCTGCTGTGTTATTTTCATTGATTGTAGTTGTACTTCTTTTTAATTTCCCGTTCTGCGGGTAATATTCAAAATCCTGGGTAGTTTTTACATAGTTTTCAGGGATAGGTATGCCGTCAATATCCGTAGGTTCATTACCCGTATAAAAATAATCCTTTGACACCGTTTTGGTGACATGAAATTTTCCGGATTCAATCATATAGGATGTGGAGCCAATGAATGTATTGGACCAACATCCTGAAGTGGCATCAGAAATCATACTTGCTGTTAATCCCGGAGGAAACGATTGCCCACCGGCTTGAGGAAGAGGCGGATCTGCGGAGTATTGACTATAAGTTTCATAAAAACTTATATAAGCACAATTCGGGCTAACTACACTTTCGAATATATTGGTGAAATTGTATTGATTGTGAATCGTTTCAGAATATTCATTTATAGTCTCCTTTAATATTTTATCATTTGCATCGTAAATTTTGTGAGACAACAATTTTCCTCTCCTGTAGTCTTTGTCATTAACAGGTGGGTTGTTCGGGTTAAATTCAGGATGTTGGCTATCTTCTTTGGGAGATATAAATGTTTTAACTTCATAACCAAGGTCTTCTCGGTGAACCGATACCTGACTATAGCCGATGAAAGAACCCGCGGTTTGAGTGACATCAACTGAATGCTGATCGGTTATTTTTGTAACATATGGCTGCAGCGTATGTTCACCGGTTGAATTGTCATTAGAAATCAGTATGGCCTTGTTTTCATTAAAATATTCTATCGGTGAAAATGAACCATCATAAGAGCCATAGGATTTTACAGAAGATAACTCCTCCTGTGAAATGATCTGGTTAGGTGGAAAATATTTGTCGTGATAATTGTACCTTCTGTAATCTTGAACAGAATCATCAGTATCCAGATATTCAATGGATTGAATCCTGAGACCTCCACCTGTCATATAATTGAATTTTTCTTCATAAAACGGGGATATCAATGAAAACTGAAGCGCAAGCTGACAGGCTTCTATGCTAAAGAAGGGCTCAGCCTGTTGGAGACTTACGGTATAACTTCCGGCAGGTATTGAGTGTAATACATTAGTTGGATTTACACCATTTGATATTTGTATTGGATAATCTGTGGAAGTATTAATATTGTGTAAGTTAATTACATAATTGCTTAAAATGTTATTAAAATTACCGGTTGAGTAATCATAATTATCATTATCACCATCGTCGTTAAGTATGATGTTATAATTGTAGGATATTGGTCCACCGGAAGTCGTAAATGTACCTGTTTCAACACCACTATTCATGCAGCCACTGTTAGGCTGAGTTCTAAGCAGTATATCCACGCCATTGTTGTTACCAACCTGATAGCTGTAATTTTCAGGAATATCCTCAGGTTGTATAATTTCAGATCCCAGGTATGAAAAAGTGTTAGGTTCCCAGTTGTAATTTATTTTACCACCTGTAGGTTTGGTGATTTGAATAAGAGCACCTGTTTTTATTTTATTTTTATCGACCATAGTTTGATAAAGGCTAAACTGGCCTGATTTATCACCATTATAGAAGCCCCATTTATCCCTCATATAGTAGTCCGGGCTGTAATTTTCTTTTTTACCCAAATAGTTTGGCAGGTTCTCTTTTTCAGAATATGTAAATGTTGTTAACCCAAAAATATCATTTACACTCATCAGGAAAAAATTGGGAAAAGATTCCTCTAAAGGCACAGTTGCAGGTGTGTTGCTAAATTCATAGGTGAAATTAATATCACGTACTTGAGCACCTGAGTTATTTTCTACAGTAATATTATAGAGATATGGGACATTTTTTGTGTGATTATTATTTATATAGTCAAAATAGTTAACATTGAAAGTATTGTAATTAAATTTTATTTTTTCTTTACCAATTATGTCTATTTCAGACAATTCATTGGATTCAAATTTTAAAATATTTGTTGTAAATGTGGCTTTAGGCGGCAATGATGCTAAATGTGCATTTGGAAATGAAGTTCCGGATGGGCCAACGGGGCCTTGAATATGTTCATCATTCAAATCAATTATATTATTTGTTGTTGATTTTGAAACATCGATTTTAGTCGTTGTGTTGTTGGTATAACTATAAGCTGCCAATAATTCACCTGAAGAATTTTCTATCCTGGATAGGCTCCATGAAGTTATCGCAGTAAAATTATCCGTATTGGAAATTGACGTAGATCCACTATATAAAACAGTATTTGTCGTTGATGTAGAAGTTGTTGTTCCAATTTCTTCGAAATAAAAAACATAAGAATCGGGCGTTGTAACTTTAAAGCTAGTGATTAGGTGATCTTGATTGGTAATTGGCTCAATCTTTAAATGTTGATCATCACCATTTACTACCGGGATAATTTTGGTTAAGTCATTTTGATCTTTTACCAAGTTGAATTTTTGTGAATATCCAAATAAGGAAATTTGAAATACATCGGGGTCCTTATCTAACTTGGTATATTTTGGATATAATGTATTCCATAATACCTCTTGTTGATTCTCATCAGGTAAATTGTTTAAATTGTAAACATCATTTTGAGGCATTAAAAGTCCTATCATTTTTAGTTCTGCACCACTATGAGGACCTGCATTAAGTGGTGTAATAATTGTATCTATTTTATCATCCGGTGAACCTACAACAGTTCTTGATATGACAGATCTGCCATTTAATAACCAACCTACACCATACAAATCATTTTTTCTCAGAAGACTTAAAGCATTTATATCATAGCTTAAGCTTATGTCTAGATTTAGGTTTTGGGAGATGTTTGTTTTGTAAAGATCTACCTTAATATTTGGTGTACCGGTATACTCATTTAACTTGATTTCGTCAAATTTCATCAATTCTGCAACCTTTGGTTCGGGTGGTATGACATTGGGCATATTGTTATCAAACAAAGGATTACCTTCCGTAGTTCCCGCTCCTCCGCCAGTCGTTTCTGGACCAATGGGTTGTTGGGCTTTTGCATTTATTGATAACACGACTACAACAACAAAAGCCAATGCAAACTGAAATATCTTCATAAATAACAGATTTTTAGGTGATTATAACTTTAAAATTTTTTCAAACTTTTAGTTCTTGATCTATTGTTCAATTCATGAAGCTTTGTTACCCATATATTTTAAAAAAAATGAAATTTTTTTTTAGGTCGCTTATTTACTAACACCTTTTAGATGATTAAAGGAGGATTTATCTCTTAAATGGCTGTTGAATAGATGAAGGATTATCAGCCGATGACGGTACTTAATTTAAACATGGGCAGGTACATCGAGATCAGAATAATGCCTACTAACAAGCCAACAATTAGAATAACCAGGGGTTCCAAAAGTGTGCTAAAGGTTTTTGAACGGCGTTGCAGGTTGTCGGCATAACGCTGACTCAGTTTTTCAAAAATATAATCGGTAGCATTGGTCTGCTCTGCAACAATCACCATGGCAATCAAATCCGCTGAAAAAAAATCCTTGTGCCGTCCAAATGCCTGACCAAAAGGTTCTCCTTTTTGTATATCGGAGGAAATGTCATGCAGCCTGTCCTTTAAGGGATAGAAGTCTATCATGTCTTCTACCAGGTGCAAGGCATTTAATAGTGGTATGCGTGCCGAGATCAATATGCTCATGGCCTGAACAAACCTGGTGGTATAAGCCAGTTTGAGCATTTTGCCAGCAAAGGGAAGCTGCATGAAAAGCTTTTGAAAATGACGTCGTACAACGGGTTTTTTATTGAGTTTTCTCCAGCTGAATAGCAGAACAAACCATCCTCCAAACATCCACCAGCCATAATCGGTTATAAATTGCGAGCAACTGATGATAAAAACAGTGATGCCAGGTAATTCCACATGTTGCTGTTTGAAAATCTCTTCAAACATGGGCACGACATATTTCAACATAAAAAAAATGACCAGTAAAGCTGTCGTCAGAATGATCATCGGATAGGTGAGTGCACTTACGATATTTTTACGGTATTCGACCTTTCGCTCAAAAAATTCTGCCAATTGCCTGATGACCTTGACTAAAGTGCCTGTTTCTTCTCCGATTTTGATGCTGTAGTATTCGTACTTTAAAATATGCTTACAGCTTTGCATGGCTTCTGAAAAAGATTTACCGTTTACAATCTGATGAGATATTTCAAATAACACATCTTTGGTCGTTTTCTTCTTCAGGCTTTTAGAAATGATATGTAAGCCCTGCTTGAGGCTTATCCCTGATTCCAGCAGAATGTGCAATTCGGTATAAAAATGGGCCTTGGTCTTATCATCAAAAGCTTTTCCAAAATGTATGATATCGCGCTTTAACCAATGTACCTTTTCAGTTTTTGGTCCTTCAAGCATAGTTGTCTGTTTTGTCGATATGTGATCTACCTTGATTCCCACTTCCAGGCCTTTTGTTTCGTATCGGTTCGTTTATATACAAATATTGGTTTGACTATATTTTTGTCCACTTCAATACTTAATTCAAGTGCATCTAGCACTCCGTTTTCAGCCGGTTCTCCCTTAAAAAAAGAAGTGAAGGACTTAACCTTTAAAGGAATGGAATCAGCATCTATTGAAATATGCTTATCAAATATTTCCAGAGATATTGTGTCCTGATGTGTGAAAAATGTCAGCTGCTGTCCGTCTATCCTTAGTTGCTCCGACTGATGAAATAAAAGATTCAGTTTGGTCTCTGTTGACAGGATTTGGAGTTTCGTTTTTTCATATGTTCTATACACTGAAATGTGATGATGTACCAATCGCAATGCACTAAATCCAATGCCGACAACTATGGCGGAAATCACCAGTACCACAATAACCTCTGGCAATGTGTAAGCTTTAAGTTTAGTCCTGAACATAGATTTGCTTTTGTAGTTCTTGTTTTGTGCCTTCCCGGGTCGCTGAAATAGTGATAAGTCCTGCTTCATTTTCTGCATTGATGTTTATTTCCCAGGTCTGATGGTGCTGTTTATAAGGCAAACTTATTTTACCATGAAGAGCAAAATAACCTAAACGCTCCATTTCAGTTGTTATAGTGTCATGCCGATTGTCGGTGGCATTTTTCATTAAGTTGTTGATGACTAAACCCGAGATCATAAAAATGAGGATGATAATTATTGTGGCGACCAGGGTTTCCAAAAGAGTAGATGCCTTTAGTTTTAAAAACACGACTACATTTTTATAATAGAGTTTTTGTATTGACTTTATTCTTGCGCCCGGGCAAAGATGTAACTCAGAATAAGTATTGAAAAATTTTCTGAATTGAAGTCCGATCTGTTTCAGTACATCCATGACACTACCTGATTTTGATTAAATAATAATCCACCAAACTCAGCAGAAACAGGCTGAGCAATGATCCTGGTGTCCAGTAAATGGTTGATGTAGATGTTTCCCTCGTGTTCGGTTAAAAATTGATTGGCAAGGACATGTCCATAAACTGTACCTTTCAATTCCAAATTGTAACTTGAGTAAATCTGACCGTAAACCTTGGTGCTTTCTCCAACAAACACATGGCTGTGTGCATTCTGTCCGGGTAAAGACAAATCGCCCTTCAGGTAAGCTATTGAACCCTTTATTTTACAATCCTGTGCGATGTGTAATTGAGGCAATTTATTTTCGGAATGTCGTTTTGGTGTAATGACCAGGGCTGAAGGATAATCCAGATCCACGCCAGTTCCTACACTCAGAGTTTGTGTAGCAACGGCTTGTATTTGACCCTTAAAATCCGGCCCTATGGTGATTTCCGGTGCGATGAGCACCACATCTTTGAGTTGATTGCTGGCATCCACATAAATATGTTGACCGGATTGAATGATGATATGTCCTGACAACTGTTTTGAAAATAAAAATACCGGCTCAGAAGCATAGAAATATTTTGCAGGCTTAAAAAATGATTGCGAAAGCTGTGATGTTTGACTGAGGTCAAAAAACACCGGGTTTTGATTCTCCTTTGAGTAATAGTCCTGAAGATTGTTCAGGTGATTTTCCTTTTCCGGTTTTAGTTCAGGAAACCCCAAAGTTGGAATAATTTCTCCATAGACGAGCTTATCATTAGTATAGTAACGGCCTTTGATCTGTCCTGGCTTTATGCCATATCTGCCAACATAGGCATTACCATTTATACTTGTGTTTCCTGCAACCTGCAAGGCCTGCGCATGATCCTGAATGCACAAGGCCAAATCTATATCCAAAGGGGTTTTACCACCGATCAATGCTGATTTTTCAAAGGACTTATCGCGAATTCTGCTTTTTGCGATCACGAGATCAAATATTCCCCAAGGTGTAGTTTTGATGGAAACAAATGTATTTTCACCTGAGGTCAACACCAATGAATCATTGCCATCAAAATCTTCATGCAGGCATCTAATTATAGAATTTTCAGCAAGTCTTATCGCTTCGATCTGAGCTTTACCTTGAGCCATAAACTTGACATTAAGATGCGTATACAAAAGCAGCATAGATAGTAACAGAGCGATCACGATCACAATGTAGGTTACAAATTGTAAAGCGCCGGCCTTCAGTTGATATGTTGCCCATTGAAACACGATTAGAGTTGCTTTTTAAATGTTTTTTTGTGATTATCGAACTGCAGGGTGATGGTTTTTGAATCGCCTTTAACCAATCTATAACCTTCATGAGTTTGCCGTAGGCCCAAAAGGATATCTTTTGATCTGATCGAAATCAGGAAAAGGGTCTTATTTACATTTTTATCAGATATCATGCCTTTGTAAGAAATGTTTTGCCAAAGAGAATCTAAGTTTAGGGTGTTCTTTTTAGCAGGTGGTTTTGCAGTTGTTGTTTTGGAAATATTCGGTTTTTTAGGATTAATGACCATCCCTAAAAACGGATCTTTTTCAGGGATGTACAAATCAAATGTATGCCGTTCAACTACTATTGGTGTGGTGTTGAATGCTTTTGAAGACATTTCTGTTTTGATGTTATTATCGTCCGGATCCAGGGCCGAAAGTACTTTATAAATCAAAATGGTCCATATGGCTACAACTGCCATAAGCAAAAGGATTGTATTCAGTTTCTTTTTGTTCATATCAAATTGTTTTATTCGGATGAGACTTCAAAGGCGGCTGTTGTATAAGAGGTTTCATAAGCTGAATTAAAACCCTGTACGCGCCATTCATAAGTTCCATCTTCCAGAGTAACTGTCATTTGTGTTTCAGTGGTTACAGCATCCAACAAAAGCTGTTGGGCATCTGTAAAACCCGGTTGAACTATTTGTATCCGGTAGCTTATAGAATCCTGAATCGCTGTCCAGTTGAAATTAACACTTGATGAATGGACCTGGGTGTTATTCAATGGTGCTAAAAGCTCAATTCTTTCATCAGAAATGTCTTCTTCAAAAATAATTTCTTCACAGGACACGCATATCCATAAAACGAGTATCCCCAAAAAACAGAGGTTATAGTCTTTCATAATTTTCTTCTTTTGTTTTAAAACCTAGTGTTTTATAAGTACCTCCGGAGCAGGAATACTCCGTTAACTGCTTCAGTTGGGGATTTCCTTTCAATACCGTACAACACAAATACAAACTTTTGTATCCTATGATGTCATTGCGGTTCAAGTTGATGCTGTTTTCTTTACCCTTAGACCAAAATACCAATTGTATTGCTTTTTCTTTAGGGTTGAATTGAACGTAGAGCATTTCAGCATTGCTGATCTCATTTGAAATCAATTCACTTTTAAGCATGATCTCGGTTACCACTTTCATCTCTTTCAGGGCTTCTAGGTCTATGTTGTCGTTGATCATTTCTATTAAGCCCTGTTTGTCTAAAACACTGAGGATATAAACCTGATGTTTTTGTTTCGAAATCTTTTTAGAGCCAGCAGATGCTCCGTAAAATTTTAGATGTTGACTTGAAGTGAATCCGATGGAGTCCGGTTTTACCGTAACTGCCAATCTATGATGTCCTAAAGCATTGGCAAAACTGACAAATCTTGGTTGAGAAAATACTCCCTGTTCAAGATGCCCTACTGTACCAATCATTACCTCCTGATGCTGATTCAGATTAAAGCTGCCGAAAGATGTTTTTAAACTCTGACAAGAGTTGAATATGAGTGCAGTAAATAGCAGGGGCAAAGCCATAATCGTATAGGTAGGTTTAGATGTCATCACTTGGTGTTTTTTAATAAAATATCTGCTGTTAAATAGGTTTGGTCAAGTTTGTAATCTTTTTTAATCATCATACTAACCGATACCAGCTGTCCTAGATTTTTGTCGTATTCCAAATCGTAAAGCGTTTGGATCAATTGCTTGTAGTTACCTTTCAAAGCAAACCTGTTGTACGTATGTTCTATGCCTGCCACCGAATCCAGATGTGGCTCTTCAAATTTTGAAATTTGACAATTGTAACGTTCACTTAAGGTGTTCAAATACTTCAATAATTCATTTTGAAGGTTGGTTGTAGAAATGTTGTGCACTTTCAATAAAGAATCTAAGTAAAACTTTTGTCGGGTTAATTCTGCTATGTTTTGCTTAAGGATCCTTTCATTTTCTAGTTGTTTTTGAAGATTTTCAAATACTTGTTGGTTAGAGAGCGTATTTTTCACTGAAAACTGATAGGCAAAGGCACAAACCAGTAAGAAGCCTATAACCAAAATCATATTTTTTTTCTTGTAGCTCATATTTCCACTACTATTGTAATTTCAAAAACATGGGATGAAGGTCCAATCGCATCAAATTTTTTAATTAGGATTTGGCTGACCCATTCCAAATCCTGTAGTTGAGTGTTCCAAAAAGCAAAATCTTCCTTGCTATAGGAATTGCCTGATAGGTGAATGGTGTTTTCTTCCAATTCAACAGGTTTGTCTTTTCGGATAGGTTTGGATAAAGGCTGAAATGACAATTCATACAATCGAACGCTATCCGGCAGGGTTTTGATGATTTCATTCACAAAAAAGCTACTTGAAGAGCCTTTGTTTTCCAGGATCTGAACGGTGAGTTTATCTAACCGATCTACTTGTGTTTTTAATGGCGTTAAAATGGATTGTAGCTTTGAATTGTCTGTGTTTTCTTGTTGTTGTATGTAAGAATAGTACTTGTTGAAGTATATGAAATTGATGAGCAGGCCTGTCAATAATAATACTATTGCTCCACGAAGTCCGTAAAAAAACAAAAGCATCTGATGGTATTCCTGATTGGAAGACTCAATTATATTTTGAAAATTATGGTCTACATCTATAATTCTGATGTGCTGATGGATCCCTGCTAAAAAAGACAAGAGGAATATAGACTCGATCCTCTGGTCCTGAATCTCATAGGTTTTATTTGGTAGATCTTCCAATTTCTGAATTTTTGAATGAACCAAATTGACTTCCGCATTAGAAGTATAAACATGTTCTAAATCTGAGAGCTGTTTTAAACCAAATACCAAAACGTTGCCCAATATTATTGAAGTTGTGTAAATGCCCAAACTTTCCAGTGAAGCAATACAATCATGAACGTGCTTTTTTCTGGCGATGCTAACCAATTGAAGGTCTTTTTCATGACAGATTTGAACGTAAAATAGGTTCCTGTCCAAATTAGGGAATGCCTTTTCAACTAACATGTCATTCTGTAAGGATTGATTTTCAAGACATTTTGTAAGCACTTTGTTGGTGTTTATCACCACAGCAGCCTTGAGTTTTTTTGCTGAAGCATGTTTAAATGTAGTATGATCAAAAGTGTCTTTTAAGCTCAGTTCACCTTTTTGCTTTGTTAAAACAGTTCCCTTAAACACCATCTGATCATCATTATACAGATTCACTTCAAAACCATAGTAATTTCCACCATTTAATATGTCGCTGAGTGGTCTCTTCATCACTATTCGATTATTGTTGGTTTAATGAGTATGGTTAATTTCGACTTGCTGTCTTCTCGTCGTCGCTGGCTAAACAACCATTTTATGACCGGAACTCTGGCTAAAAACGGCACACCATTTCCCGAATCGTCATTTTTTTGCTCTTCCAATCCGCCCAGAACCACAATATCCTGATCACGAACTCTGATGAGAGAACTGAATTCTCTGGACCGGATATCCGGTGGTGCATTTTCACTGATACGCTGACCAAAATCGGACTGGATCACAAAAATATCCAGAGTGACCTGACCATCGCCTGATACAATAGGTTTGATGGTAAGACCTAATTCTGCATCTATAGGTACAAAATTTTGTATTGTGCTGTTTATTGGATTATTACCAGAGAAGATGTTTTGTTCTGTAACTGTATAGTATGAGGTTTGACCGTTTGAAAAGGTCGCACGATGACCACTTAGGGTTGACAGTTTTGGTGTTGAGCGTACTTTTAACTTGCCATTTTCTTCCATGGCTTTGATGCTGGCAAAGAAATTGGGTACGACTTTTCCCAGATTAAAAGAGCCAAACCCATCAAATCCGCCAATGACTCTGTTGATGGTTTCTGCTCCGAGATTGAGATTAGTCTGTGGGAAAATGTTTCCTTGCGTGGATGTTGGTTGGTTGCCAATTCCCCAACTTATTCCGGCTTCCATTATGGCACTTCTGCTCACCTCGATGATCATAACTTCAATCAGGACCACGGGTACAGGTTTATCGATTTTTTGCAGGAAGTTTTTAAGCCGTTCTATCTTTTGACTGGAACCGCTCACATATAGACTGTTTTGCTCATAGTCTAGTGAAATATTCAAGTCTTCAGCATTCACGAGGTCTTCAGGGACCAAATCTAAAATGCTGCCGGAATGTTGTTGAAAACCATTATTTGGATTGTTATTCAATGCAGTATTCCCCATTCGGTTAGACATGTTTTGTCCCTGGTTGGCATTGCTAAAGGTGGGATTGTTTCTAAAATTATTTGTTCCAAAGCTTCGAAAAGCGGCCTGTGCACCAATATCCAGATTTCTGGTACCGTTCCGCCGATTGGTCATGCCTCCGGAAGGGTCAGAAAGCATTTCTACAGAACGGTGCTTTAAGCGTATGAGTTCTACTTTTTGGATGCTTAATTGACTTTCGGTTCCGAAATAGTATATGTTGTTTTCTTTTTTAAAGGTAAATGCTGATGTTGTTCTCGACGATTCGGCCTGTGGTTTATTAGAATTAAAGCCGGCTTGACCATTGGTTTCAGATGCCTGAGAAGAAGTATTTTTCTTTTCGAATATTTTGTGCAATAATTGGTCTAATGTTATTTCACTGGCGACAAAGGTCACTTTTCCGGCCTCATCCAGAGGAGTTGCAGTAAAGACATTAAGATTTAGATCTACAGTTAAACTATTGATGATATCCTTGACTGATGTATCTCTGAAACTCACCTTGAGGAGTTGTGCGTATTCATCAATGATCTCATATCCGACTTTTGTTCGGATGGATTGCCCCACACGGAATTCGTCTGTGTTTTCTGACTTTGTAAATACTATAAAATCATTTTCAGAATAATCAAGGTTCAAGGCGTTGCCAATGGCCAGTTGTAAAAGGGCATTTTTAAAATTGGCTTTAGTCGTAAATATTGAAATGTTTTTATTCTCCAATCCGGGTTTAAAGACAATGTTTCGGCCGGATTTTTTAGATATCTCTTTGACGACATCTGATAGTTTTTGGTTCTTAATGTCCATTGAAATCATGTCATTTTCAAAGACTTCAATATAAAAGGGGTCTTCGGGTTTAACCTCTTCAACCGAATAAGGTTTAAATGACAAAATATTTCCTGTAAATTCTATATTGAGTTCGTATTCTTTACATAAAAAAACAAACAAATCAATGATGTTTACCCCTTTAAAGGTATTGGTGACCGACTGTCCGGTGATGGACTGATCTATATTGATGTTGATATCGTACAATTCCGCAATGCCCATCAAGAGCGTCTGTAGGTTGACATTGCTGATGTTTATTTCTGTCTCGAAGGTTTGGTTCAAGCCCTGATTTGTTGAAGATAATTCTATCAATTGAGCACGGATATTATCCAGCCGATTGTCATTTTGAGATAGACCTTTTATACTCAAAAGCATTAAAACAGGTATGAAAATGTATACTAAATGTCTGTTCATAGTCTGCTGATTCTGATCATTGCAACAAATAAGGAAACACCTCTTTCGGAGAAGTTTCTCCTGAAAAAAGCAGTTTCAGGGCATTGTTTCTTAATGTGTTGATATGCTGATCTTTTAAATAATTGTCAATATCCGGTTCGTTATTTTTTATTTTTGTTTTTAAAGTTTTACTGATTGGTATCATCTCATAAATCGCCTTTCGCCCCTGATAGCCAGAATAATGACATTCAGGGCAACCCACTTCGGTATAGTACGAGTTTATGGGTTTTGGCAATTCAAATGTGCCGGGAAAGTCCTTTGGATCGGCTTCCTTTTTTTGCTTACAGTGTGGACAAAGCGTTCTCAGTAAACGTTGTGCTAAAGAGATATTAATCGTACTTGCTAAAAGGTAAGACGGGATACCCATGTCAATTAATCGGTTTATCGTAGCCCAGGCAGAGTTGGTATGAATGGTAGATAAGACCAAATGCCCTGTTAAGGCCGATCTTACCGCCATGTTTGCTGTTTTAGCATCTCTGATTTCTCCAATCATGATGATATCAGGGTCCTGTCTGAGAAAGGCACGTAAGGCACTGACAAAGTCTAAGCCAATACTTTCTTTCAACTGAACCTGGCTTATGCCTTCTAAGGTGTATTCAATAGGGTCTTCGATGGTGAGTATATTCGTATCTCTGGTATTCAGCTGTTTTAGAGTGGCGTATAATGTTGTCGTTTTGCCGGACCCGGTAGGTCCTGAGATCAGAATGATTCCGTTGGGCTTTTGAATTTGTTCTTTGTACAACTCCAGTTCTGTTTTGCTCATTCCTAAATGGTCTAATGACAAACTGTTGGCATCTTTGTTCAAAATACGCATTACAATTTTTTCACCATGAAGGGTAGGTAAGCTGGATACACGAATATCAAATTCCTCAGTTTTGTCTTTTATGCTGATCCGACCATCCTGAGGTAAGCGTTTTTCAGAAATATCCAGATTAGCTTTAATTTTGATTTTATTCACCAATACCGGGTATTCGTCTTTGCTGATGATGTATTGTTCGATCAGCTTACCATCAATTCTAAATCGAATTCGTCCGCCATTTTCAAAGGGTTCCAGATGAATATCACTTCCGGAAACATGCTTGGCACTGTAGAGAATTTTTAGAATGAAGTCTTCGGAGTAGTTCAGCTGGCTGGATGTCGATTTTTTTCTGAAGTTATAGGACAACAGCTCATCGATTTTTGATTGCCGTTCTGCTTTCAGGATGATGTCTTTTTCAAATAAAATATGCAGTTCCTGTTCTTTTTCGTCTGAAACAAAATCAGTCAGAAACGTTATACAATCTGCGTTTTCTTCAATGGGAACAATGCGTTGTGAGTAGGCCTGTTCGTCTGAAATAAGCTGTTTTAAAGCGGTATTTATCCTAAGTGTCTCCATCATCAAATCCGGTATAAATGGTTTAATATCCCAAACCAATTAAAAACAAATATGCATAGGAAAAAGATGGCCATGTGTCCTGCCAATGGTATTTGTGATGATGGCTTGTAGAAGAGCATCGATAGTACCAGTGAGAATATAATAGAAAACACAAAGGATATAACGAAGGATACTGTTGCAAATGAAAAACATAAGACATAGAACATCGCCATATCGCCAGAACCAAACACATTGAAAAAAATATGGTTTTGCCTAAGCCTTATGTATGTGTATAATGTTAGAAGTATTACACTAACGATTATGATATTTATGATGGAATGAATACAAAATAATTCCCAGGTACTCTGGTGATAGTGGTATAGTCCAATGCAAATGGTCAATAGCGGAAACAAAAACAAACTCACTGCTTTGTCCTTGATATCCTGAAAAGCTATAGCCAAAAAAGCTATAGTCGTTACAATTTGAATAAAAACCAACATGCTTCTAGTCTTTGATTTTCTGAATAGGCGCGCCATTTTCATCGATTTCCCAAACGTTGAAAATACCGTCTCCGTCAAAGTCATCTACAGCTGTTGCTCTGGCTAAAAAACTATTGTTGTCGGCTTTTATGATCTCATACCGGTAATATGCACGACCACCTTCTAAGGTCGTTTTAGGTGCCTCGTAGTCTATTTCATCAAAATCTACTGAATATCTTGAATACATATACCTGTACATGGTTTGTGCATTATAGATCGCATTAAGATGTTGTTTGGCTTCTGTACTTTTGGTCTTTGCTATCAAAGGCATCAGGTTGGGTAAGGCAATTAACAGTAGTATGCCAATGATAGCGAGCACGATCAATACTTCCTGTAGATTGTACCCGGGTAGTTTTCTAAGAATTTTCATAAGTCTTAATAATGTGTTTGTTGTTCTGGTTTTCATAAGGATGTGCATAAAACTCATCTTTTGTTACCCAGAATTTTTTATTTTTTTTCAATTTGTCTTGATCAGGCTATTTTTTGGATGAATATAATGTTGAATTTCAGGAATAAGATTAAATGTGGATATTCTGAAAGATATGTGTATTCAAGGTTTAAAAAGTCAGAACAATAGTGACTTTCAAGCTCGGGGTTTGTTAATGCTGTCATTTATCGCCAGTATAAACCCACCTCATGCAAGTAATTCGGCTCCTTCTTCGCCTCCTGTTGCATAATTTGGGCTGAAGTTTGTTCATTTTTGTTTTAATGACCTAAATGACTTTGAATCTGCCTAAACTGAATGCATAGTTTTAATGGTATTAGTTTAGATCTTCTTTATCATTTCAATCTTCTGCATTTCCAAAAAAAGTAAACTGTAAAACAAGTAAAGGACAAAGCCAGAAGGAAATAGTAAGTTGTATTGTCGTTATGAAAATCAATAGGTCCATTATCACCAATCAATATAAAGGAAGCCCAGTAATAAGGTGATAGCTCAGACAGCGAATGAGATTTTAAATAGTCTGTCTTTGCATGATGTAAGGCTTCAGATTTGGATTGCCCCTCATTTAGGTTGCTATAAAATGCAGTCATGATTTCGGAAGATGTTTTATCATCTATCGCCCACAAAGTGCTTACTACAGACTTTGCTCCTGTATTAAAAAAACTTCTTGAAAGACTTAAGACACCTTCACCTTTATAAAGCTCGCCATTGGCTGTTTCACAGGCGCTTAAGACGACAAGTTCAGCTGAGTTTCTTGTCAACGAGAGTTCATTGATATTGATCAATGAGTCGCTCATGACCAGATATGGATTTCTTAACCCGTCCATACTGGCATGGGTAGAAATATGAACAAGTTTGTAATTTGTCAAATTTTGAACTAAACTTTGTTTAGTCGCCTTTTCTCCTTCAAGCAATTCAACATTTTTGATCAAACCTAATGTTTCTATTTCAGTTTTTGAATTCTCTAAAGTTGGTAAACCTGAGTGGAATCTAATTGGAGCAAACCCAATGGCATTTTTGGTGTTTTGTCTTTTTAAAAGTTTATTCTGACTCAAAAATGTTAATGAATTGGCATAACTAATTTGGTGTTTGTATATCAAATAGTCATCATTGGCATTTGAGGTTTGCAAAGCTTCAAACGGGATATTAAGCAAAATATCGTCTGGTATAATTTGTAACGATTTACCTTCAATATTAGTTCTGATACGTTCAGGAAACAAACTGTTGTAAATGGAATATGAAATTCGATTATATCTTTCTTTTTCTGCTTTTTCAGCTTTAGGTTTTTTTAAAAAAGATTTAAATTCATTGATTTGCGACCTTAAGGATTCAATTTCATGAATGGCAAATAATTCAACGGTTTCTTTGGTGATCAGCATACCAAAGCCTTCTTTTTCTCCAAGGATATATTCTATAAAAGCCTGCTTGGTATCTTCAATACTGTTTTGAAAAGAATTAAGCGAAATCACTTCAGCGGGCTCTATAGATTTAAAATATGGTTTGTACTTGGCATCAAGCGAATCTATGAACGTATTGTAGTTAGCTTTAGCCACTAACTTTTGTTTAAAAAATGAGTCGCTTGCAGATTCGTATTTTATGACTTCACGTCTGAATTTGTTATAAGCTTCGGTAATATCATTTGGAATGTCAGCATTATTTCTTTTTCCTTCCAGTACAACATCTTCCAATAATAGCAAAGCCTTATTTTTTTCCATAAAATAAAATGCTTTTTCATGATCTTTCAATGCAAAACAGACCTTTATTGCATTGGTGTAAAGTCTGGATGCATTATTTCTCCAAAACAACTTTGTTTTATATTCTAAATACTCCAGTCTTACAGCGTCTAAGACATTTTCAGTAATTTTTAATATTTCCAAAGCTTTTAGGTTTAGGTCTTTGGACAGGTAGTCATTATGATGTGCTTCTTCGATATAAATTTCTGCTTTATTTATTAGTGTATTTATAGTTAGGTATTTTTGACTTGAGTTTAAATAATCATTTGCAGAATTTAAAACATCATAGTTATCATTAATATTCGGAGATAATGTTTTTAATGCTAATTGATTATTGATTTTAGATTTTTCAAATTCATTTAGTCGTTTATATAAATTAGCTTTATTGTCTAACAACTGATTAGTGAGAATCTTATCAGTAGTGAATTTTAGAACCTTATTGTAGAATTCAAAAGCTGTTTTATCGTTATTGTAAGCATATGTATTTCCAATATCATGGTAGATCAAAGCAAGTTGATAGGATTTATTTTTATTATTTAATTGATAAGCATAGTTCAGTGCATTCTGAAAATTGAATATTGCTTTTTCAAAATCTCCATCTGTTTTGTTTGCATAAATATTTCCAAGTTGATGATACAATGACGCTAAAGCACTATTGAAAGCCTCCTGGTCAGAGCCGCCTTGTTTGAATATATTTCTTTCGTTATCTATTTGTTTAGTGACAATATTCAAGGCTTTAGACATATAATCTTTTTTATCAACCAGTCTATAACAAACTGCCAGATAATTTACAGTAGTTGTAATATATCCTATTCTATTTACTTCGTGGCCTATATCATAAGTAGTTTCAAAATAATCTATGGCTTTATAATAATTTTCTTTATCAAAAAAGAAAACGCCAATTTGAAATGAAGAAAACATGGAGAAATCGTCAATGATTCCTGACTTTAAAACTTTATCATAATATTCTATTGCTTGGTCCGGTTGATTATTTTTCTTAAGATAAACTGCAAGGCTGTAAATATTCTTTCTATAAAAGAGGGCGTCTCTGTGATGAATTGAATCCATCAATATAATGTTAGATTTAATTTGTGAAATAGCTTTGTCAACTTCTTTATTCTTGTAGTACCATATTGAAAGATTGTAGTTATCAATGAGCAGAGCGTCCAATGCTTTAGATGTCCAGTGGGTTTTCAATAAATTTGTAAAAAGTACCTCTTTTATGGAGTCTGAGTTTCGTTTATTGTTTAATATTTCCTGAAATTGAAAAGATGCATTTTGAGCACATAAGGTATATGAGATAAAATATATGACTATTATAATTTTGATCCTCATTAATGCCTTTTTGGGTAAATTTTATTATGGGTAGATAATTTTAATCAAAATAAACACCTTCCACATCATGACTTTCAGCTTTGTGGACCACACCTATGCTGTAATTGTAACGTGTATTTTTTTCCTTATGACAAATGTTTTGATACTTTCTATTGTTGACATCTTTTATGAAATGTGCTTCTTCTGAAAATATATTTGTTTGATATTCAGAATAATTATCTAGAGCATCTCCAACCTGAATATTCATTTGACTGCCAACTTTTTTTTGGGAAGCCAGGTTTATGCCATTTGCAATAGATCTTTCATTAACGCTATTACCAAACACAATTACAATAACCCATAAAAATAAAAGGACATTTTTTTTCATAATTTCAATTTTAAAAGTAGACATTCATGTATCATCCGACCTCCTTTTACCCTGATCAAATTTTAAAAATCTATGCTATATATGATCATGAATATTAAGGAATTGACACTATTGTTTTGACTTGATTCCAGTAAAAAAAATAGATTTATGCCCTCTAAAGTAAAATACTTTTTAAATATTTGCGATAGGTTTTGGCAAAAAAAAATGTTAAAATATATTTGTAAATAATTATAAATCATGTGATTAAATAAATATTTACATTTTGATTCAATAAATATTGATAGAGTTGTAATTATAAATTTTGTTTTAATTTTCTCAAAATTTTCAAATGTTCTGAAGAAAAAAAAGAAAACTTTAAAAGCAATCATTAACTTGATATTTCAGTTGTTTTTACCTCGTAATTATTATATTAGATGCAGCCTAATTCATTTTTAAATGCCTTGATCCGAAATGATAAGAAAGTCATTAAAAGAATATATAAAGACAACTATGCTAAAGTTTTATATTTTATTTTGAAGAACAAAGGCAATAGAGATGATGCAGCTGATATATTTCAAAAGGCGCTACTGCAATTAATATTAAGGTACAAAAAAGAACCTTTCCAAATTAAAATTTCTTTTGAAGCTTATTTGTTTACTGTTTGTAAAAACCTTTGGCGTAGGGAATTAAATAAATCTAAACATAAGGTAACAAACAGTAAGGTTGTTGAACTAATAGATGATGATACAGATATCGCCCTGGCTGCTCTGGAACAGGAACGTTGGGAGTTATTCCATGAGCATCTGGAAAAATTATCAGAGAATTGCAGGAAAGTTCTCAAACTGTTTTTTAATAAAATACCTTATGCAAAAATTGTTGAAAACCTGAACTACAATTCTGAAACTGTGGCACGTCAACGTGTGTTTAAATGCAAAAACAAATTAAAAGATTTAATATCTAAAGACAAACGTTTTAAAACACTAACTCAACTCTAATTATGGAGAAAGATTTTAGGCTGATCGAGGATTATCTTACTGGTCAGTTAAATAAAGATCAGAAAAAAGCTGTCGAGGACAGGCTTGAACAAGATCCAGAATTTAAACAACAGTTTGAATTTGAAAAACAGCTTTTTGATACTTTTAATGATAACAGTTGGAATTTTGCCGATAAGAATGATCTAGCCCTGAATTCTTATAAATCGACAGTACATTCTGATGATTTTCAGAAAATAAAAGAGAGTATTGCAGATGCCGGTAAGGATTATGAACCTGAAAAATTGAACCGAAGGAATAACAGCTCCTGGATTTTGTATGTAGCTGCTGCGGTCGTTATTGTATTAATTGCTGTACAGGTTTTGCTTAAAAATTCAGTCACCAATGAAGAATTGTACTATACCTACATCAACTTAGAAGATTTGCCTTCCTTTGTCACGAGAAATGAAGCTCCAAAGCAAACGCTTGCTAAAGCTGAAAACTTTTTTGAGCAAAAAAAATATGAGGCATCGATTGCTCTTTTTGAAGATATTCTTATCGAAAATGAAAAGGATTCCAGAGTTTATATCTATTTAGGAATAGCTTATACCGAAAGCGGAAATTACGACCAGGCCACTAAAACCTTTAATCAACTCATTGCATCAGATCTCCTGGATGCTGAAAAAGGATATTGGTACAAAGCTTTATTGTACTTAAAAACGAATGATGAAAAAGCAAGCAAGTCTTTACTTGAAACAATTATTGCCAATAAATATTACAATGCGGAACAGGCAGTAGAATTGCTGAATAAATTATAGCTGCAATTGTCTTTTTCTATAAATTGAGGTCAGCATGAATTTATTTCGCGCACCATCGAATTCCTCGAATTTTTGGCATGATTATTTCTCTTCAATGTGTAATTTTACACTTTTAAAAACCACCTGATGTATACATGAATAAAATTCTATTCATACCTGCTTTTTTCTTTTTCTCAATTTTCACCTTTGCTCAGGATGATCAGTTTTGTGAAGAATTAAAGCGGTTGTTGATATTGTAGATCAGGCGCATTACAAACCAAAACCCATAAACGATAGCTTATCTGCATCAGTATTCAAATTGTTTTTAAACACAATTGATGATAAACAAAAGTTCTTTCTAGAATCTGATATCGTTGAATTCAGTAAGGATAAATTCGTTATAGACAATCACATTGCTAATGGTAATTGTGGTTTTATTTTAAAATATTCTGAAAGATTAAAACAGCGAATCAAAGAAACAGAAACTATTCTAAAGGACCTGCGAACTGTTAATCTGGACTATAGGAGAAATGATAGTCTTTACTATTTTGATGATGATAAAGAGCGCTATTTTTCAGACGAAGCATCCAGAGCAGATTATTGGCGAAGAAATATCAAATTTAAGATTTTCAGAAAAGTGGTAGAGGGAAGTGATAGCTTAGATGAAGTCAATTCAATTTTTTCTTCGACTGAAAAAGACGTCAAAACGAGGATCATTGAAAATGAATTGTGTTTGCTACACGAAAAGCAGTACCAAAATAACGCTTTTCAAACCTGGATAGAATCTTCATTTATAAATGCTTATTTAATTTATCAGGACCCTAATTCTACGTATTTTTCTTCTTCCGCCAAAACACTTTTTGAAAACTCACTAAACAATACGGCATATTCATTCGGGATCAAAACAAAAAAAGAAAATAACGGAGAAATCACCATTGACTATATCGTACCGGGAAGTTCGGCTTTCAAGCATGCAGATATAGATGAAGAAGACCAAATCATTTCATTATCCAATAAAAATGAAACCCTTGAAGCCTACTGTGTCACCAGTGAAGCTGTTGAAAATTTCATGAATGACAATGCTTACAACGAGATAGAGTTTAAGGTAAAAAAGAGAAATGGTCAGTTAAAAACTGTAAAGCTTAAAAAGATAGAAATCAATAATGAAACTAATTCAATTACCGGTTTTGTTATTGAAAATGATAAACCCATAGGCTATATTGAAATTCCCAGTTTTTATACGGATATGGAATCCCTGAACGGATTAGGGGTTGCCAATGATGTAGCTAAACAAATTTATAAACTGCAAAAGGAAAATATAGAAGCTTTGATCATAGATTTAAGATATAATGGTGGTGGCTCTATGAAAGAAGCAGCAGACTTGGCAGGTATGTTTATAGACAGAGGACCGGTAGCGATAACCTCTCAAAGAGCATCAGAGAATTACACCATGAGAGATCCCAATCGGGGTTTAATTTTTTACAAGCCGATTGTGGTTCTGGTTAGTCAGTTTTCGGCATCTGCATCAGAGCTTTTTGCTGCCGTTCTGCAAGATTATAACGCCGCAGTGATTGTTGGTTCTCCAACGCATGGCAAGGCTACTGCTCAACAGCTTTTGCCTTTAGAAAATTCAGAAAACCCCAATTTTGTTAAACTTACGGTTGGCGAATTCTTTAGAGTAGATGGCAACAGTCATCAAAAGAAAGGGGTAATTCCTGATGTTATTCTGCCAAGTATTTATGATCAACTGGAAACGCAGGAAGCCTTCAGGCCATTTGCTATGACTGATGGCACCACAGAGGTGACCCTAAAACACAGACCTAAACCATCTATGCCTGTTGAGGCCATTAAACAAAACAGCAAAGCACGAATTCTAAAGGATTCTGTATTTCAACAATTGTCTGATATCAATAAAATACTTGTTGAAAAATATATCAGGAAAAAAGGTGCTTACCCTTTAAATTTAGAATTTGTATTTGAAGACTCCAAGAGATACGAAGGCTTGTGGAAAGGCTTTGAAAATCTTTCTTTGTCAAATGGCGAATCACTTAATGTTAAAAACACAACATCAACAAAAAGTATTATAAACTATAATGAAGGCGAAAAGGAAACCAACAAGCTTTATCGTGAACAAGTCAGTAATGACCCATACATCCGGGAAGCCTTCAATATAGCATTAGATATTTTAAAAATCAATTAAAAACCATATCATTATGAGAACTATTTCGATCCTTGTTATGCTTTTCATCAGCTGTAATTTATCTGCCCAGGAATATGAGAATGCCCTGGAGTATCTGGAGTTTGTAGATGAACAGCAAAAAGATATCCCAAAACGCATGTGGCGATACACAAAGGCTATCGCACACAGCAGAAGTGACAGAGCTGTAGAAAACAAAAGGGAACAACTAGTGAAGGAAATTGAAAGTGCTATTAAAAAAATTCAAAGAGCACCGGGTTTTGAGGGTGATGAGTTCAAAAATCAAGTGCTGACGTCTTTGGAGTTCAATAAAAATATTTTGAATAATGATTACGAGAAAATCATAGACATGAAAGCAGTTGCTGAGCAATCTTACGACGCTATGGAAGCTTATATGAAAGCTCAGGAACTTGCAGATGAGAAAATGGAACAGGTTCAAAAAACCTTTGAAACCAATTACTATGCCTTTGCGAATAAGCACAACATCAACATCATTGAAGATGAATCTGATCTGGGTAAGAAAATGGCTAAGTCCAATGAAGTTTTTAAATATTACAAGAAAATGTATCTCATATATTTTAAGGTCTACGTAAATGAGATCTATCTGATGGATGCCTTAAATGCGGGTGATGTAAATGCAATTCAGCAAAACTCCAATGCTTTAAAAATGAGTGCTGAGGAAGGCCTGAAAATTTTAGATACGGTTTCAGCTTATGAAAGTGATAAGTCCTTAATTGATGTCACAAGAAAGAGCTTTGAGTTTTTCCTGGATGAAGCAGAAAATAAAATGCCGATATTGATCGACTTTCTGGTGATGAATGAAGATATGCAGAAAAGCCAGGAAGCTATTGAAAATACACCAAAACGAAAAAGGACCAAAGAACAAATAGACAAGTTCAATGCACTGGTAAATGACTTCAATAAAGCTGTAAAAGAATACAATAGAACAAACGCCGATCTGAACAGAAACAGAAGCATAGCGGTTAAAAATATCAACGAAGCCAATCAGGAATTTTTGTCCAGACATATTCCCAGGGACTAAAGCATCCTTATTTTAAATGCGGTGATTTCACTTCATCATCCGTTAATCAGTGTTCCTTGTTCATGATTCAAAAAGCAAGAATATCGAACAAGGATTAACGAACACTGAATGTAGAAGTTTTTATGTTTGTCCACTTCATCATTCGATAATCAACATTCCTTGTTCATCATTCAAAAAAATCTGAATATCGAACAAGGATTAACGAATGATGAATATGGAAGTTTTATTTTTATTTTAGAATCTTAAAATATTGTGATGAAAAAATTTGATTTAGATGAAAGATTAATTGATTTTTCTGTTATGATTATAACTATCGTAAACGATTTACCTAAAACAAAAGCAGGAAATCATCTTTCAGGTCAGTTGATTCGTTGCGGGACATCACCCGCATTGAATTATGCAGAAGCACAAAGCGGTGAATCAAGGAAAGACTTTATTCATAAAATGAAAATCTCTTTAAAAGAGTTAAGAGAAACCTATACTTGTTTAAGGATAATTGAAAGAGCAAAATTATTTAATAATTCTTGTGTATTGAATACAGCAAAAGCTGAGAATAATGAATTGATTTCAATATTTGTAAAAAGTGTTGAAACTGCTCAGAAAAGAATAAAAACATGATTTGATTCTTTTCATTCATAATTCATAATTCGTTAATCGGTGTTCCTTGTTCATTATTAAGGTAGAAGAATATCGAACAAGGATTAACGAACGCTGAATATTGAAGTTTTCTGATTTTCACTTCATCATTCGTTAATCAGCATTCCTTGTTCATTATTAAAGTAGAAGAATATCGAACAAGGATTAACGAACGCTGAATATTGAAGTTTTTTCGTTGTCCACTGCCTTATTCGTTAATCGGTGTTCGTTGTTCATGATTCAAAAAGAATGAATGTCGAACATTAATTAACAAATTAAACACTTTTACCCGCTTATCAACCTGAATTTCTAAAGGCTACTTGATGAATTCATATCAATTAATCAACCATCCCACTTTTAAGTTAAGAGAGTTAAATAGATTACCATCAAGATCGTTTGCAAATATGGTGCTTGGAACGATCATAAACCTATCAACTTTAAACCTTAGACCAAACCCTAATTCATACCCTAAAATAATTTGTTTTTGTCCGATATCTCTTAAGTCTACGATAAAACTTTCCATAGGAAAATTTGTAGAAAATCCACCTCTGCCGTAGAATACTTGATTATAATAACTTAACCTAATACCTGTGTGTACAAAAAAATCAAAAACCTTAGTATTGATTGGCGTAAATTGTGCTACAGGTGACAACTTTGTTTCCTGTATTCGCTCTGTATATAAAAAACGATTACCATTGAATGGGTCAACAAAATCCCAGCCAATTCTAGTATCCTGCCAATAACCAAAGTTAAGACCTGCACCAAACCAATTACTAAAATTTTTAAAAAATTCTATCGATGCTCCATTCCCTGTATGATCATTTGTTCCATAACTTCGATAATTATATTCAATTGAAAAATAGGAGTCATTAAAAAATTGACTTTGATTTTTTTCTTTAACTTGTGCAGTAGAAAAACACGTCAGTATAAAACATAGTTTAAAATAAATAATTTTCATTGTAATAAATTTTAATTATTAGAAAAAGGGCGAAATGATCGCCCTTTTATATTAAAGCATTAGTTCAAAGGAAACCAGAGATTTTTCAATTACGCAATGGCATCTAAAAAAGCCATTCTGTTTTCAATTATAATCTTAGCATATAAATTCCCAACTTTTGCTTTACAATCCTGAACTTCAGCTATTGCTCTAAGCCTTTGCTGGTTGTCGTTTTCAGTAACCTTTTTAAAGACTATTTTATCATTTATAATAAGAACCCACCTTTTAAACAAAGATCTTTCCTTTTAAAAATAAAATTAAAATGATTTAACAATTCCTAAACCAAAACCTCTAACAGTATCTCCATTAGTATCAAATTGAAAACTTCCCAATAAATTTATAGAAAAAGAACTACTTAATTTATAGTTATAAATAAGATTACTTTCTAAACCTACAGCTATCGTTTCTGATGGAGAATTGTTTTCAAAAACTATCACAGGAAATGGTAATTCAGTTATAGGTGGAAATAAAAATGATCTTGAATCTGGTATAGACGTACTTTGATACCTTAAAAATGGAATTATTCTAAAAATAAACTTATGTTTTTTTAAATTAAAAAATTTATAATCTAAACCATAGCCAACTTGTATGCCAGAAGTAGTATATAATATTGAACTATCTATTGTCCTTTCATCTAATGTATATAGCAAAGAGTCTGTACCACTATGAGTTGATCCTCCAAATGAAAACACAAGACTAAAACTTTTATTTATTGAACTAATATAATTACCTGCAAAATTAAAACCAGAAATATCTCCTGTACCATGTAAGCTTCTAACAAAATTTAATTCAATATGTGAATTTTTCTGAGCGAATAGTGCAGTATTAGATACTAGTAAAAAAAAGAAAATAAATTTCTTACTTTCTTTTAAAATTCGAATAGGATATTCCATATTTTCGATTCAATTAGAGTTGAGGAAAAATAAACTTCTGTGGTCTAAAGTAAATTAACTTTTAAATATTTACAGTGTTTAGAAGCTTAAAAAAAGTTAAAAAAACATCTTAAATATTTATATATCAGAGTATTATTAAATATTTACAAACAGATATAAAATAAATTTAATAAAGCTGTAATTAAAAATTGACACCTTTAAATCTTTACATATTTCAATGATTTAACGCCTTGTTTTTTTGAGGTCGTTATTATTTATTTTATGGAATTAAAATTATATGTATTTCTATCTGTCAATTCAAAATTCATCTTCAAAAAGCAAAAACATCCAAAAAGGATCAACGAACGCAGAATTAAGAAGATGTTTGGTTGTTCAATTCATCATTTGATAATCAACATTCCTTGTTCATTATTCAAAAAACTGAATATCGAACAAGGATCAACGAACGCAGAATTAAGAAGTTTTATGTTTGTCCACTTCATCATCCGTTAATCAGTGTTCCTTGTTCATGATTCAAAAAGCCAGAATATCGAACAATAATTAACAAATTTTGATTTCAAATTTTCTTAATTTTGGTTTATAAATTTAAACTCATAACCCCATAACCTCATAACCTAAATAAAAATGATCTCCCAATCTACCATACAAAATGTTTTAGATGCCGCAAGGGTAGAAGAGGTGATAGGTGATTTTATTCAGTTAAAAAAATCCGGTAGCAATTACAAAGGGCTAAGTCCGTTTACAGATGAGCGTACACCGAGTTTTATGGTGTCTCCGGTCAAGCAGATTTGGAAAGACTTTTCCAGCGGAAAAGGCGGTAATGCCATTTCCTTTATCATGGAACACGAACATTTTTCCTATCCTGAAGCCATCAAATATCTGGCAAAAAAATACAATATCGAGATTGAGGAAACTGAACAATCTGATGAGCAAAAGCAAGCAGCCAGTGAACGGGAAAGCATGTACCTGGTTAATGCCTTTGCACAGGAATTTTTCATAAATCAGATGCATAAGACAGATGAAGGTAAATCTATTGGTCTAAGCTATTTCAAAGAGCGTGGTTTTACACCGGAAAGTATTGAAAAGTATAAGCTGGGCTATTCGCCCGAAGCCTGGCAAGCCTTGACCGACAAAGCCATTAGCAAAGGTTATAAGCTTGAGTTTCTCGAAAAAACAGGCCTAACCGTGGTTAAAGATGACAGGAAGTTTGACCGTTTCAGAGGGCGTGTTATTTTTCCTATTCATTCTTTAACGGGCAGAGTTTTGGGATTTGGAGGTCGTATTTTAACCAATGATAAAAAAGCAGCCAAATATCTTAATTCACCGGAAAGTGAGATCTATCACAAGAGCAATGTCTTGTATGGATTATATCAGGCAAAGTCTCATATAGCAAAAGAAAACAACTGTTATCTGGTAGAAGGTTACACCGATGTGATTCAATTTCATCAAACAGGAATAAAAAACGTTGTTGCATCTTCAGGTACTGCCTTGACGGAACAACAAATAAGGCTTATACAACGGCTCACATCCAATATTACTGTACTTTTTGATGGTGACGATGCGGGAATAAGAGCTTCATTGCGTGGTGTCGATATGATTCTGGAACAAGGCATGCAGGTCAAGGTTTGCACCTTTCCTGACGGTGAAGATCCGGATAGCTTTGCAAAAGCCAATGATGAAGACGATTTGCGAGCCTACCTGGATGAGAACGCAAAAGATTTCATACAGTTTAAAGCCAGATTGCTTAATGAAACGGCTAAAGATGATCCTGCGCAGAAGGCAGAAGTCACAAGAGATATCATCCATAGTATTTCAAAGATTCCGGACCAGATCAGGCAGGAATTGTACGTCAAAACCTGTTCGGATATCATGCAAGTCTCAGAAGAAGTCTTGTTCAGTACTTTAGCTCAGATCAAAGCCAAAGCAGAAAGGGATTACAAGCGCGCTCAAAGACAGAAGCCTCAGGAACAAATGGAGGTGGTGTCCAAACCTGTAGAACATCGGGAAAAAGTTGATCCACAAGAGGAACTGGAGCGCATCATTATAAGCTTACTACTTAGATATGGTAACCAGAGTGGAGAATTTGAAGATTTTGTTCTTAAGCCAAACGATGAAGGAGACCTGGTGCTGACTGTAGAAAAGAACGAAGAGAATGTCTTCAATAAGATATATATGGAGTTGCAGGAAGATGAGATTGAATTTACAAATCCAAGATTCAAGACCATTTATAACCTGATCTGCGAGCAATACTCTGAACAGGAAATGATAGATTACAAGCAATTGATGAACAATATCGACGTAGAAGATCTGAATAATGAAATTTCTTCAGCTTTGCTGGATATAGAAAACCACAGTTTGCACAGGTGGGATACCAAGCACATTTATGTAAACCCAAAAGAAGAACTGGACCCGAAAGAAATTACACAAACCATATTGAATCTGAGACGTTTACTGATTAAGAAAAAAATCGAAGAACTGAGTTTGAGTGTGAAAGAGGCTAAACAGGACAGCCATATGGAAGTTTTGAGTGAAACACTGGAATACAAAAAACTGGAGATGCTCATTTCCAATAAAATTGGTCGGGTAATGTAGGTCTCGATACTTTTTTCCTGATTTTCTTTTGAGAAATTCATGAAAAACACTACAACTGACGTTTTTATTTAACTGTTTGTAATACAATATCTTAAATTTATTAGTTAGCTTTCCCTTTGAGGGAAATGCCGATAGGCAAAGGGTGTTATTTTGGGATTAAATTGCTACTGAAAAACACCCATCTCCTGTCTTCCCTCTGAGGGAAGAGGCTTGATTTTTGCTCCTTAAAACGTCACCAATCATTAAATAAAATTTGCTAAAATTTTCGGAGGCTCGACCTGGCAGATCTTGATACTTTTTCATGATTTTTTATATAGTAAACCAAATAAAGCTGCCAGAGATATCTTCTTATACTAATTAAGCTATAAAATGAGACAAAAAGAAATAGAAAATATTTATTTATCTTATTTTATGTTAGATATGGTATTAATTTACAATTGATGATGAGTTTACACTGACCCGAAAGGTTTTTCACCACTATAAGATCTTAACCTTTTGGGTCTCATAAAAATTTGTCTAAAGCAGCCAAGGAAGGTTCATTACTGCTAATATTTAATAAGCTACTATCCCTTCGAGTTTTTTTATTAAGTGACAATAGGAGTTTAATAAAAAAGTATCCACCATAGGTGGACTGCTCGAGAGGGTTATCTTAGATAAAACTATGGCACACAGAGGTACCAAGGAGTCACAAGGCTACACCGAGATTAAAATACAGCATTTCAATTTGTTATAATAATTCAATAAAAAGTCAATAAAATTTTAACTTCTGGATGCTTATTATTACCATCGAGATATTTCTTTGAAAATTCATAACTTCATTTATCTTTAAACCTCGAATTATTACAAGTGAAAGCCCTGCAACTTATCCTAAAATCCAAATTATTTTTTGCTCCGGCATTTTTGTTTTTAACCTTAAACTTATGTGTAGGCACCTGGGCTGTTAGTATTCCTCAAATTAAAGAAAAAATTGGCTTTAGCGAGTCAGCTTTGGGTATTGCGATATTATGTTTTGGGCTGGGAACTTTTGTTATGTTGTTTCTGGCGCCCAAATTGATTAGCAGGTTTAGTTTAGCCCGGATTTGTATGACTTCAGTACTTGGTGTTTGCATATGTGTTGTTTTTCCCTTTTTGGTTTCCCAATATGTGCTATTGTGTTTTACGCTTTTCGTTTTAGGACTCTTTACCGGATTAATCGATATTGCTATGAATACCTTAGTTTCTCAGATAGAACAGGACTATCAGGTAAATATCATGTCGGCCAATCATGGTTTCTTTAGCCTTGGTGGTGTGGTAAGTGGTGGACTTGGTGCATTATGTTTATCACAATTCAGCATTATACCTTTATGGTACGTTATTGCAATTTGTCTTGTTCTTATGGCATTCAATGTTTATCTCTATAAATTTTACAGCCAAATTAATATTGAAAAGAGTGAAAAAACATCGTTAGATTTTTCATACCTCAAGCCTTTGATTATTCTATTGATCGTGGGTTTTATATGCATGGGAGCTGAAGGTGCAGTGACCGATTGGAGTGCACTGTATCTTAAGGATATTTCAGGAGCAGAACCAACCTGGTACGCCGTTGGATTTTTATCCTTTTCTGTTTTTATGACCTTAGGCAGATTTTTGGGAGACTATTTAAGCGATAAAATGGGAAGTTATAAGGTTATATACATTGGTCTGTTGGTTTCTTTATTTGGGTATGTTGCAGTACTTCTAAAATTTACCATCTGGAGCATAATTGGATTTGGACTGATTGGTTTCGGGCTTTCTGTTGTCATACCAGAACTATTCAGGATAAGTGGCCAATACAAAAAACTGGAAAAATCAAGAGCAATATCACTGGTCGCCGGAGCAGGCTATGTAGGTTTTCTTATTGGACCTGTTTTATATGGTTTTATAGCGGATGCCACAGACCTGTGGTGGTCTTTTTTGAGTATGTTTATTATAATTTCAATGGTTTTAATTCTGATTTTTTTCAGCAGAAAACAGTCCGTCTAATCAGCTGTAAATCTTTCATCAGTTGGCATTACAGTGCCACAATTGTCACAGGTTCTTAAGCTTTCACTCGCATAGAAATGCTTAAAATGTTTTAAAAAGTCTTTTTCAATATCATTTAAAGGAAAATAGACTTCATGTAGTTTGTGATTACAATTATCACAAAACCACAACAAACCATCCTTAATGTCAAGATGGTTGCGCTTTCTTTCTATGACCAGACCAATAGAATTTCCATGTCTTACCGGTGAATGCGGTACTTTGGCAGGATGTAAATACATATCGCCCGGACCAAGCTTCATGGTCTTTTTTTGTCCCTCTTCCTGGATATGCACTTCAATTTGACCTTCTAATTGATAGAATAGCTCTTCGGTTTCATTGTAGTGGTAATCTTTTCTGGCATTGGGTCCTCCAACAATCATTACGATGTAATCCCCGGCATCTTTATATAGGTTTTTATTGCCAACAGGCGGTTTAAGCAATGCTCTGTTTTCCTTGATCCACTGGGTTAAATTGAAGGGTTTTTGTATTGACATATGTTAGTATTAAATAGTTATTATTAAGTAATTAGTGTCAAGTAATTAGTACTAAGTTATTAGTCGATAGCTTTTAGCATTTAGTAAATATGATGTTAGTATAATTCACACTTCACACTTCACACTTTACACTTTACACTTTACACTTTACACTTTCCACTTTGTACTTTGTACTTTGTACTTTGTACTTTGTACTTTGTACTTTGTACTTTGTACTTTGTACTTTGTACTTTGTACTTAAGACTAACTAAAATACAATAATTCCTAAAGATAACTTATGAATCTTTGGATTTCTTTTGCGCTACAATACTGTAGAGCATTGGGATTTTATTTTCCAGACCATTGATTTGATATTTTCCCTGGTCTATTTCAATGGTGTTTTGAAAGCAATCATAAGGGCTGTAGTTGTATTCATCGAATTGTTTTATTTCGAGATCATGCTCTAGCAGTGCTTTAATGACATTTGCCAAGCCGTGATTCCAGCTAATTGAATTGTTACTGATCTTTGCTTCCTTGTCCGTATAAGTGCCTTCTATATTTTCAATTATTGGCTGTTTATCTGAATATGGATATTCAATATCGCTAAAATCATTACTAAACATCCATACTACAGGGTGAAATTCAACCAGGACCAATTTTCCATGAGGTTTTAAAAAATGACTAACAACGTCAGCCCATTTTTGCATATCTGGCAACCAGCCCAAGACACCGTAGGAAGTATAAACAATATCAAACTTTTCATTCAGTTTTTCTTTCAGTGTATAAACATCAGACTGAATGAATCTTGTATTCAGTTTTAGCTCATTTTTGATCTTATTGGCTGCTTTAATAGATTCATCGGATAAATCAACGGCGGTGACATTGGCGCCCAACCTGGATAAGGACATACTATCCAGACCGAAATGGCACTGCAGGTGTAAGATTTTTAAGTCACGGATATTTTTAAGTAATCCTGTTTCAATCGGATTAAGACTGGATTTTCCTTTTTTGAAGTCTTCAACATCATAAAACTTAGAGTTGATGTGTACTTCGGTTTTGGCATTCCAGAGTTTTTGATTGATTTTTAGATAGTCATTATCCATCTATTGTCGACTTGTATTTACCCTAATTAGACATAGCATTACTATAAATTTTCTTTTCAACCTAAATATTATTTGGAGGAAGAAATATTTACATTCAAAAATGGGTTTTTCTGAGTTTTTAATTTTAGATGCGCGATAAAATTTTCAAATGACTTTTCATCAATAACATCTTTATTAATTCCTATTTTATGTTTTTTCGATTTAATGATCAAATCTCCCCACTTTTCATCGATTGAAATAACCTCATCATATGGTATTCGAGGCCAGCCAAACTGAGCCATTATTTTTTTTTCATCATACCTGATGGCTTGATAATAGTACATGCCAAACCATAATACCACTTGAAGAAACATGCTTATGAAAGAAGTTACATAGTCTCCATTCTTAAACGAAGTAAATAGTGTAAAACCACAAAACAAAAGCACTAGTACGCCGAATATATTGATAAAAACTCTTCTATTTCTTTTATACTTAACTACCATATTTCAAATTTAAGAAATTATAATAAACTTAAGGTTGTTGGCAATGCGTTCAATTTTAGTATTTTTACCCTATGGGTTTAGACTTTTTAGACTTTAGAATTTTAGATATTATAGATATTCTGCTTGTTGCAACTTTGCTCTATTATATTTATAAACTCATACGAGGCACGGTTGCCATAAATATCTTTATAGGTATTGTTATCATCTACCTGGTTTGGAAACTTACAGATTTTCTCAAGATGGAAATGCTAAGTAGTTTCTTGGGGCTCTTCAGTAGTGTTGGTGCCGTGATGCTTATTGTTGTTTTTCAGCAAGAGATTCGCAAATTTTTTCTCCTTATAGGTTCTACTAATATTACGAACAAGAACGGGATTTTTAAAGATTTCGGTTTTAGTAAGCGGTCAACGGATGCACTGGATCACATTGATGATATCGTCGGTGCATGTCAGAGAATGAGTGAAACTAAAACCGGTGCGCTGATTGTTATAAGGCGTCAAACTAACCTTGATTTTGTAAAAAACACAGGTGATGATATGGATATCACTATAAATGAACCAATTATAGAATCTATTTTTTACAAAAACAGCACATTACACGATGGCGCAATTGTCATTGAAGGCGATAAGATAACTGCAACAAGAGCTATATTGCCGGTTTCTAATGACCGGAAAATTCCGCTTAGATTTGGATTGAGGCATCGGGCAGCTGTAGGAATAACCGAAAAAACGGATGCTTTAGCTTTGGTTGTGAGTGAAGAAAGTGGTCAGGTATCATATATTAAAAATGGAGAATTCAAGATTTTTAATGATCATGAAGATCTGTTGAAGAAGATTAAAAACGATCTAGTCTAGATTTCTCTTTACAGTCTCTACAATTTTTTCAGGTTTAATGCTTCTCATTATATTCTCGTAGCCCATTGTTTTTTTGTTGCCATAAATTGATGTCGGAAGCAGGGGAAATAACTTTCGGTCTGGTATTATTTGTTCTGTTTCTTTCTGACCTATCGGCGCAAATCCGGCATAGGGATGCGTTTGCCCCCAGATTGTAATCACCTTGATGCCATACATCGCTGCCAGGTGCCCGTTACCGCTGTCCATGCTCAGCATGACATCCAAATGAGAAATAAGGTTTAGTTCATTTTCAAAATCATATTTGCCTGCTATGCAGTAGACATTTTCATAGGGTAAAGCCCAGTTATGAAGTCTGGACATTTCTGTTTTTTTACCGCCAAAAAGATATATATTTATGTCTTTATCACCAGCCAATAACTTTATGCACTCTTGCATGAGGTCTGCCGGATAAACCTTAGCCTCATGCGCAGCAAAAGGTGCTATCCCCAAATGCCTCTTCGCCTTGTTGAAATTAAGCTCGTTAAGCATTTTGGCATCGAGGGTTTGTGGTTTCAGAAAAACAGGCTCTGTAAGATTTACGGCGTATCCTAACTTTTTGAAAACCTCTGCGTAGCGTTCCGGTGTTGATTTAAGGGGTTTGAAAATTTTATTTTTAGTTCTGGTCAGTCGCTTTTTATCTTTTCGGCCTTTATTAATACTCACAATCTTGATGCCTTTCAAAAAAAGAAAAACCTTCAATATTTTGGTGCGCAAAACATTATGCAGGTCTGCAACCGCTGAAATGTCATATTGCTCAATTTCGTTACTCAACTTCTTTAGACCGAAAAAGCCTTTGTGATGATGCTCTACATTAGCTGTTATGGTTTTGATTTGAGGTATGTCTTTAAAAAGTTTAGTGTAGAAAGGTCTGGTTAACACACTGATTTTTAATTCAGGATGTCGTTTTATAAGAGTGAGCATTATTGGGATACTTATGGCAACATCTCCCAAAGCAGAAAGTCTTATGACCAGAATATGATCTTTTGCAGACATTATTTTCGGCTTCTTAGCACCGGATTCATTTCGTCATCATTGTACATTTTCATTTGCTTGTAAACCTTCATGTACTTTTCGCCTTTGGATATATCTTCTAAGAGCTGATCTATGGCTGTAGACAAATCAACTCGCTGTTCAAGCAGAACATCCAGTTTTTCTGCGCTTTTTTTGCGGTGTTCTTCACTGGCATCTTTTCGGTCAGCTTCTTCCTGCATATGATAAATTTTCAGTGCCAAAATAGACAGACGATCTATACCCCATGCCGGACTCTCGGTGTTTATTTTGGCATCAGGTTTTACTTCTACAGACTTAAAGTGATCGAGAAAATAGCTGTCTATATATTCAACCGTATCTGTTCTGTCCTGGTTTGAAGCATCTATTTTTCGCTTTAAGACCAATGCGTCTTCAGGAGTGATTTCAGGATCGCGAATCAAATCTTCATAATGCCACTGCACTGTATCTATCCAGCATTTGCGGTAGAGTAAATGAAATAAGACATCTTTCTCTGCATCGTACGGATTATTGAATTCCTGATCGACATCGTCCTTAACGTGATAAGTGTCTATTACGGCTTTAAATATTTGGTTTGCTTTGTCTGAAATCATTGTATTTTGTTTTAGGCAAAGATACAGAAAATTAGAATCTTATTTTGTCGTAATTCTACTAAGCTACCAAGAATTTTACCAATAAAAAAACCCTATTCAGTATTTTGAATAGGGTTTGTACGTAGATTTAAACATTTATGATATCACCATTTTTATCATGAAAATGATATTCGAGATAAGTATAAGCGTCTCTAGGCTGAATTTTTACCCAGCGTTTATGGTCAAAAAACCATTTACTTCTGGGAGAAGGAAATCCTTTTGTTAAAAAAGCAGCAATAAATGGATGCGCTGAAAGCGTAATATGTTTGTGCTTTTTCTTAATGATTTTTTGAAGTTCTGCCTGCAGTCTGTTGATTACAACAACAGGTGCTTCTACTTCTCCGTTTTCATTAGGATTTTTTTCGCGGGTTTTTATATCCAGCTCCGGTCTTACTCTTTGTCTGGTGATTTGAACCAAACCAAATTTGGTTGGCGGCAAAATTTTATGTTTTGCTCTGTCATCACTCATCTCATCTCTTAAAGTGTTGTATAATTTTTTTCGATTTTCGGCATTATGCATATCAATAAAGTCAACGACAATGATTCCGCCCATATCTCTAAGGCGAAGTTGTCTTGCGATCTCAACTGCACTGATCAGGTTAACCTGCAATGCTGTTTCTTCCTGACTTTTTGCTTTGTTGCTTCTGTTGCCGCTGTTTACGTCAATAACATGCATGGCTTCGGTGTGTTCTATAACAAGGTAAGCACCTTTTGTCATAGTTACAGTTTTGCCAAAAGACATTTTTATTTGACGTTCAATATTATACTTTTCAAAAATGGGAACCTTAGAATTGTATAAAGAAACGATAGATTCTTTGTCTGGTGCGACCTCTCCGACATAATCTTTGACCTGTGTGTAAAGGGCTTCATCATCTATACAAATAGAGGTAAAGCTGTCATTGAAAATGTCTCTTAAAAGTGATGAGGTTTTGTTGAGTTCGCCTAAGACTTTTTGTGGTAATTTTTGAACTTTTCCTACTTTTTTGCACATGGCTCTCCAACGATTCATTAAATTCTGAAGATCGTTGTCTATGTCTGCAACTTTTTTTCCATCGGCAACAGTTCTAACTATAACACCAAATCCTTTTGGTCTTATACTCTTAACAAGCAGTTTTAATCTCTCTTTCTCTTCTGAGCTTTCAATTTTTTGAGATACTGAAACTCTTTCGGAAAAAGGAACTAATACGATATAACGGCCTGCTAAAGATAGTTCACTGCTTAATCGTGGGCCTTTAGTAGAAATAGGTTCTTTGACAACCTGTACTAATACAGACTGGTTTGGATGGATCACATCGGTAATGCTTCCATTTTTATCGATATTTTGTTCTTTCTTAAAGTCCTTAAGGTCGTAATTCTTCAATTTACCAGTTTTTAATTTCTTGGTAAACTGAATCATTGTTTTTACCTGTGGACCTAAATCGTGATAATGCAAAAAGCCATCTTTTTGGTAGCCAACATCAACAAATGCTGCGTTTAAGCCACTCAATGCTTTTCTTACATTAGCCAGAAAAATATCGCCAACAAGAAATTTTGTGTCTTCGTTTTCTTTATGTAATTCTACAAGTTTTCCATCTTTGAGTAAGGCAAAATCTACTGCATCAGAACTTGATTGAATAATTAATTCTTTGTTCATGCGTATAGGGTTTTAGTCCTCTTATAAAGAGGGTTAATAAATATTCACTTTTACTCAAAGTGTATTGATTCAGATATAGATTTGACTATATCGCTGTCAAAGAACGACTGTTCTAACTTAAGAAATTATTTTTTCTTCTTGTGTCTGTTTGCTCTGCTGCGCTTTTTTCTTTTGTGATTGGCAACCTTAGCTCTTTTTCTTTTCTTTCCGCTTGGCATATATTAAGATTTTATGTTTTTATTAAATAAAGGCTTACTTGACCTTTACGTTCTCTTTTACGCTGTTTACAAATGATTTAGCTGGTTTAAAAGCCGGAATGTTGTGTGCAGGAATAATTATGCTGGTATTCTTGGAAATGTTTCTACCTGTCTTTTCTGCTCTCTCTTTAATGATAAAGCTGCCAAAACCTCTTAGATAAACATTATCACCGCTATTGAGGGATTTTTTTACCTCATCCATAAAGGCTTCAATCGTAGATTGCACTTCATTCTTTTCTAAACCTAATCTATCTGATATGGTTGTCACTAAATCTGCTTTTGTCATAATTCAGGTGTTTATTTAAAATTTTGAGGGTGCAAATATAATCATTTAATATTCAAATATTCAACTGTTTAGTTGTTATGTTTGCAGATAAATTTTTTTAAAAAACTTTTTCAATTAGTGAATATAGATTTTTCTAAACTTCTCATAGACTGGTATCTGGAAAATAAAAGGGATCTCCCGTGGAGAAAAACCAAAAATCCGTACAGGATATGGCTGAGTGAAATTATACTTCAACAAACTCAGGTAAAGCAAGGTTTGCCATATTACAATAGATTTCTGGCTAATTATGACAATGTTTATGCACTTGCAAATGCACAGGAAGATGATATTATGAAACTGTGGCAGGGTCTTGGTTATTACTCCAGAGCAAGAAACCTTCATCATGCAGCGAAGACAGTTGTAAATACTTACAATGGCGAATTCCCTAAAACCTATAAAGAGTTACTAAAGCTAAAAGGCGTAGGTGATTATACTGCTGCCGCTATTGCTTCTTTTGCTTATAACGAAGCTGTACCCGTTGTGGATGGAAACGTCTACAGAGTGATATCAAGATTTTTTGGAATAGATATCCCAATAAACTCTACTGAAGGACAGAAAATATTTAAAGAAAAGGCTAAAATACTCTTAGATAAAAAACGCCCCGCTACTCACAATCAGGCTATAATGGAGTTTGGAGCTTTAATGTGTAAACCAAAATCTCCTGATTGTCTGTTTTGTCCCTTAAGCTCAGATTGTGTGGCATTTCAGCAAAATAAGATCAAGGAATTACCCGTAAAACTCAAAAAGTTAAAACGTAAAAAACGGTATTTTAATTATCTGATTTTTCAATCTGAAGACAAAAAATGGTTAATCAGGCAAAGATTGCAAAAAGATATCTGGCAAAAATTATTTGAATTTCCCTTGGTTGAAAGTAAATCTACAGTCAGTAGTCTTAATGATATTTCGCACGAATTGATGGATATATGTGCCGCAGATGGACCCAGGTTTGAAAGATTAAATCAAGAAACCTACAAGCACGTCCTGACTCATCAGGATATTTATGCTGATTTTTGGTTGATCGAGATTTCAAATTTTAACGAATTCTCTATTCCTGAAGATTATGTTGCTGTTGATTCACAATCAATTCGTAAATTTGCCATTCCAATTTTGATTGATAATTTTATCAATCAACATATTTTAGAAGATTAAAACTTTTATTACATTTACTACAAATAGCAAATTATGGCATCAGGAACTCTAAATAAAGTCATGTTAATTGGTCATACAGGTGATGACGTAAAAATGCATTACTTTGACGATAAGAATTGTTTGGGAAGATTTCCGCTTGCTACCAACGAAGAATATGTCAACAAAAGCACAAACGAACGTGTAAGCAATACAGAATGGCATAATATTGTAGTAAGAAATAAAGCAGCAGAAATATGTGAGAAGTATCTTCACAAGGGAGATATGGTATACATAGAAGGCAGATTGAAAACCAGAAAATGGACCGACGACAGAGGAAATGACAGGTATTCCACTGAAATTCATTGTACAGAATTTACTTTTTTGTCACCGAAGAACAAATCCGAGAATACCTCAAAAATGAATCAAACCGCTTCTCCAAAAACGCCACCTCAGCAGGTTAGTGAACCTGACGAGAATAAAGAAGATGATTTGCCATTTTAAATTATAAAAATCCAAATTGTTGGAACCCGAACCCCATAGTTTTATTATTTTATTAGAAATCACTTTGCCGGAGATATTGAGTCTGGGCTTTATCCTGCTACTGCTCATGTGTTCCGCTTTGATATCCGGTTCTGAAGTGGCTTTGTTCTCTTTAAAACCTTCAGATTTTGAAGTGGATGAAAATAAAATGAGCAGCAAAGAAAAGGTTTTGGTAAAGCTACTGGACAAACCTAAAAAGCTGCTTGCCACGGTTCTTATAGCCAATAACTTCATTAATATTGCGATTGTTCTGTTGTATAGCTCTGTCAGTCATATTTTTATGGCTTCTAATGATCTTGAAATTCTTGGCTTAAGTCTTAACTTTCTGATTGACATTGTCGTTGTTACTTTTTTACTATTATTATTTGGCGAGATATTTCCAAAAGTTTATGCCAACAGAAACAATGTTCAGTTTTCTCATTTTATGGCCTATCCGCTTTTTGTACTCGATAGATTATTGACACCGCTAAGTATGCCCTTGAGGAATTTCAGCATTTTTATTCAGTCTAACCTCGGCACACAAAAGCCGAACTTAAGTGTAGACCAGCTTTCCCAGGCGCTTGAGCTTACACGGGAAAGCGAAACTTCCACAGAAGAGAAAAAAATTCTGAAAGGTATAGTCTCCTTTGGTAATATAGACGTAAAGCAGGTTATGAAACCCAGACTTGATATTTTTGCTCTTAATTATGAGGAAAGTTTTAAGGAAGTCATAGCTTATATAAAGGCAGAAGGTTATTCCAGAATTCCCGTATATAAGGAAGATATTGATAATATTGAAGGCATTTTATACATCAAAGATTTATTACCCTACATTGACAAGTCGGCTTATAAATGGCAAAGTTTGCTCAGAGAACCCTATTTTGTGCCAGAGAACAAAAAACTGGATGACCTGCTGAATGAATTTAAAGCACAAAAAAACCATTTGGCTATAGTCGTGGACGAATACGGCGGAACCAGCGGATTGATTACCTTAGAAGATATTATTGAAGAAATAGTCGGCGACATTAGTGATGAATTTGATGATGAAGACATTATTTATTCCAAGATTGACAGCAAAACCTATGTTTTTGAAGGCAAAACCTCTATGAAAGATTTTTATCAGATTTTAAAATTTGATGAAAATGATGTCAGCATATTTGAAGACTCCCGTGGAGATGCTGAGACCATTGCAGGCTTTCTGCTTGAAATCACAAAAGGTTTTCCAAAGAAAAATCAGGAAATAAAGTTTGATAGATTTCGTTTTGTTGCAGAGGTTATAGACGATAAGCGTATAAAACAAATAAAAGTCATCATAGATTAGGTTTGATGGAAAGCTGTATTTGGTCTTTTTTTAGACTTATAGCATTCAATCTTAAAACTCTTAAAATCAGATATAATTGAAATTCCGTTTTTTATACATAGTATTTATTTTATTTGCTTTTTCCTGTAAGGACGATGAAGCTTTACCAAAACCCAAAGCTTATCTGGCCTTGGAGTACCCCAAGGCACAGTATTATAAAACGGACCTGGATTGTAATTTTCAGTTTAAGATAAATAGTCAGGCAGAGCTCAAGAGTGATCGCTACAAAACAGACTGCTGGTTTGATGTGCTTTATCCAAAAATGAACGGTTCAATTTATCTGAGCTATTATCCGGTTGAGGATAATCTTAAAGCCTTGATCATAGATGCCCAAAAACTGCCCCTTTCACACGAAATAAAGGCAGATGCTATACTATCTACAACTTATATCAATCCGGAGCATAATACCTATGGTTTGTTTTATGAAGTTGAAGGCAATGCAGCATCTCAGGCACAATTTTATTTGACTGATAGTGTTAATCATTTTATGACCGGCTCTATATATTTCAAAGCAAAACCTAATTACGATTCTATCTTACCGGCTTCGGAATATCTTAAACAGGACATGAGGAAGATCATGGAGAGTTTGCAGTGGAAATATTAACCTGCTTTTATCATTTGTGTTTTAAGAATTATACCACTTTTGCAAAAAAACAGATTTGTCTGATCAAAAGTTAAAGTGGTTATACCTAATTATTCTGGCCCTGATGTGGGGCAGCTCCTTTATTTTAATTAAAAAAGGTCTGGAAGGCCTGTCGCCTATACAGGTTGGGGCATTCAGGGTTACCGTAACTGCGATCATACTTATAGTCTTCGGTTTTAAAAAACTGAAACAGATCCCTAACAAGGCCTGGAAGTGGCTCGGGATTTCCGGATTGATTGGTACACTTTTCCCATCATTTCTGTTTGCTTATGCAGAAACTGAAATAGATTCTGCAGTAGCGTCTATTCTCAATTCTACCGTACCACTGCTGGCACTTTTAGTTGGTGTTTTCTTTTTTAAATCAAAATTTATCAAATCTCAGTTTTTTGGGGTAATGATTGGTTTGGTAGGTTGTGTAGTATTGATTTTAATTGGGGCCAACTCAAATCCAAACCAAAACTACTGGTATGCCGTGCTTCCTGTAATAGCCTCACTCATGTATGCTTTTAATGCTAATGTCATTAA
>CAJXVZ010000021.1 GCA_913062845.1 uncultured Psychroflexus sp. | reverse complement strand
CTTGCCATTTGTTGCGCTATTCTCCCGATAGTTATCGGGATGCGCCACGAGGCCATTTATTATTTCAGCGGTTCATTCTAAACGTATCGAGAACCTACCTTGCCATTTGTTGCGCTATTCTCCCGATAGTTATCGGGATGCGCCACGAGGCCATTTATTATTTCAGCGGTTCATTTTAAACTTATCGAGAACCTACTTTGCCATTTGTTGCGCTATTCTCCCGATGGTTATCGGGATGCGCCACGACAACTTTTGGGGCTGCAAATATATTATCTTTAAAGGTATAAACAAAAACAATTCAAAATTTTATTTGGACCTTATAACAAACTGCTGTGATTGTTCGTCAAAAATTATAGAATTATCCGGGAAAAGGCTATGAAACAGGCCTTTTTCAATAAATTCTTTAGGACTGTCCTGAATGACTTTTCTATTTAATATCAGTATAATACTATCGCAAAGTTGTAGAGCCAGATTTATTTCGTGGGATGCAAAAATTATAGATTTTTTTTGTTCTCGACTCACTTTTTTCAGAAGTTTCAGTACCATGGCTTTATGGTACATGTCAAGATGTGACGTTGGTTCATCCAGAATAATTAAAGGCGTATCCTGAGCAATAGCTCTGGCAATCAAAACTTTCTGAAGTTGGCCATCACTAAGAGAATTACAGGCTTTGTTTTTCAAATCATAGAGCTCTACCATTCTTAAGGCATCAATAATTTTTGATTTATCAGAGTGGGAATTAATTCCTAACCAATTTGTATAAGGATGTCTGCCCATGGCAACAAAATCAAATACACTAAAGTTTTGAGGAATGGGTTGTTTAGTGAGTACCAAACTCATTTTCCTGGCGAGCTCTCTTTGCTGGTAATGCTTTATTCGTTTTTCGTCCAAATAAACATCACCTTGTAAAGCAGGTAGATTTCCACTTATGCTTTTAATTAGCGTTGATTTACCCGAACCATTTACGCCAATTACAGCGGTTAGTCCTTTTCCTGGTATTTTTATATTAATGTTATCAGCGACTTCAAATAAGGGTTTATGATAACCAATGGTCAAATTTTTAGTTTCGAGTCGCATTTTTAAAAATTTAATTTTCTTGATCTTAAGATAAGCCATATCACTATAGGCGCTCCAAAAAATGAAGTAACAGCATTTATAGGCAATGTGGAATCAAGACCTGGGAGCTGAGAAATACTGTCACAGATTAGCATAATTATTGCTCCACCCAGACAAACTGAAGGTATCATTAAAATATGTTTGTTGGTTTTTAGAGCCAATCTTACCAAATGTGGAATAGCTAACCCTATAAAGGCAATGGGACCTGCAAAAGCTGTTATGCTTCCTGTTAACACAGATGTAACCAGAATAGTAAGATATCTCATTGTTTTTAGATTGACCCCTAGACTTTTGGCATAAGGTTCTCCTATAAGTATGGCGTCCAAAGGTTTGATTAGAATCAGGCTTAGTGCAAGGCCTGATAACCAAAACGCAGCCAATATTCCAACCTCAATCCAGGATAAATCACCAAGACTACCTAACGACCAGAATACAAACTGCTGTAATTCATCTGAAGTGCTAAAATAGGACAGGACGTTGACTATAGCGCCGGTAAGACTTGCAAACATTAACCCAATAATTAACAGTGCCATACTGTCTTTTATTTTTAAAGAGGTCAACAATATTGAAAGCATGACCAAAAAGCTACCAACACTGGAGGCAATAATAATCGATGTTTTTGAAAACCAAAGCGAATTGCCTAAACCTACACCCAACAAACCTGATCCCATTAACAATAATGCAACTCCGAGACCTGCACCACTGCTTAGACCCAGAACATAAGGCCCGGCCAAAGGGTTTCTAAAAAAAGTTTGCATAAGTAAACCACTGATTCCCAAGCCTGAGCCCACTATAATGGCTGTTACAGCCTTAGGTAACCTGTACTCTAAGACTATATAGGTCCATGTCTCCTGGGAACTTTCTCCGGTAAAAACAGCTTTAAAAAGTTCTTTTATAGGTATATCAACCGAACCTAAACTTATGTTTATCAATACAAAAACCAAAAGAATCCCAAAAACGCCTATAAATAACAGCAAGTTTTTCCTCATGGAGATAATGGTTTAAAAAAGAATGGCTTATAGTCTGGTAATAATTCAGGATGAAAAATACGGATAAGGTCCTTTAGAACAAGGTCTGGTCTGTTTGGCGCCAGCTCATAATATAAAACACCACCATTTTTTCCCAGGGTAGAAGAGAAGCTAAAGATTTTACCATTTTGAAATGCTTCAAAATTATAATAATGTGAATGCTGTTCGTACATATTACTATATGAAGTGTATTGTGCAGGGGCTATCCAAAAATCGGCATTTTTTGCTTTTTCAAATACACTTTCGAAAGATAAGGATAAGCTTCCTGTCCCTTTTGTGTTAGCATACAAATAATCGGCATTAGCATCTGCAATTATAGCAGATTGCCAAGACTCACCAGCCGGAAGATACCAGGTGTCCTTCCAAAGCGCACCCGAAATTACACTGGGTTCTTCTCGTGCTTTGACAGCAATCCTTTTTGCATTTTCATACTCTTTTTTTATGCCATCAAATATCTGTTGAGATAAATCTGCTTTGTCAAAGAGAAGTCCAAAAAATTTTATCCACTCTGCCTTTCCCAGAGGCTGGGATTCTACCCAGTCTGAATTATAAAGTATCGGGATACCGGAATTTTTGATACTTTCTGTGCTTTTATTTCGACCTTTTACTGCAAAGGTAATCACAGCGTCAGGGTTTAATTCAATGAGCAATTCAGTGTTTAACATTTCATTTTGTCCAACATCTTTTATACGCCCATTTTCAATTAAATTAAGAGCCTTATTCGTAGAAATATATTTTGTATTTGGAAATCCTACCAGCTTTTCCAGTACGGCTAGTGTATCCAGAGAAGGAATGTGGGTTGTAGAAGTGACAACAACTTTTTCAAGAGGAATCTTCAGGCTTTCATCCACTTCGTAATTTTTCACCAAGCCCTTTTCATCCCTATACAGCAGATACTTAAACGTTTGTTCGGCTTCCGGCCAAGGGTTTGTTAAAGTTACCAAATAACCATGATCTACAACTTGTACCTTAAAGCTTTTCGCATATTCAATATTAAAATTTTGTCTTAAGGCAGGATCTTCTTTTGAAAGCTTATTGCTTTTATGACCTGTGTTTTTGCAGGATACTAAAATTAATATAAAAATAAACCAGCGCATATAATTCAAATAGTTAAAAAACCAGAGGTTACTGATCGAGTATTATTAAATATCAAATGCAAAACTATGTTGATTTAACTTTTGACGACTTGATTTTATGATTATTCAATGATAACCTTTTTTGAAATGAACTGTTTGCTTTCCTCGGAATAGACCTTCAAAATATAAACACCCCTTGGCAAGGTATTTACTTTCATCTGTTTACCCGACGATGAAGCGACCAGTTTACCTGAAATATCAAATAGCTCTAAATATAGATTTTTAGCCGGACTTTGCACATTTATAATATCATCAGCGGGGTTTGGGTAAATCAAAATCTGATCTAAAGAAAATTCATCGATATCCAGTGAATTATTTATGCCAAGATTAGTAATTTCATTATCCTCAAAGTTACCGCCCTGCACAATGGTAATACCATCAAAAGTTTTTAACGAGTAGGAGCCATTTCCATAGCCACAGCAAATACCATCACCGTATGAATCATTAATGGTGAACGTATAGCAAGTGTTATCATTTACGTTTAATATCTCATTGATGGTGACGTTATCATCATACGGTCCACCCTGATCTATGATATTCCCGTTCTCGTCTTCAAATATCCATGTTGTTTCATTGCCAAAATCATCAGTTATTAATTCCAGTTCAACGGTATTAGTATTATATTCAGGTGTTTTTATCACTTCTGAAACAGTAGAATTGTTGTTTGAAAACTCATCTGGTATTCCGTTTGGTAAACTGATTGAAGCTGTAATGGTATTAGTACCATTATCCAGACTTAATACCGGAGAACTCAGGACTGCTGTTTGACCGGTTAAAATATTTCCGTTCCAGTTGATGTTTACAGGCGTGTCATTGTTCATCTGATATGTAAATTCTAAAGTTGTAATTGGGTCCAACCCAGAATTTTCAACTTCAAAAACAGGTTGAATATTTGAGCCACAGACCTCACTATCTAAATTTGAGACCAAAAGTCTGACATCATTATTGAAGACCTGAGCTGCCGGAAATTGATCGATTGCAATTTCTCCTGTATTATTGGGGTCCAGCCAGTCTTTTAGTCTGGATGTTGGGCTGGATCCATTATCCCAGGACACATCAAATCTGCCGTACCAGTCGGGTTGAGCATTATTTACAGTTCCTGAACAGGCTGCAGTGCCCCCATAAAGCTGGCCAATTATTCTGCCATCCTGATTAAATAAGGGCGATCCCGAAGAGCCGCCTTCAGTCACACCTGTTTCCCATTCGTTAATATACCATACCTGGGCTCCAAATTGATTGGAGGTTGTCGGTTGATCATCATCTCTGCAAACTTTCATGATATCTCCGGAAGGATGATGGATACCAACTGTATATTGAGCAGGTGTTGAACTTCTGTCCCAGCCGGCCCAGACCAAATCCCATGAGGCTGGCAGAGGAGCTGTGATCTCAATCAGGGCTACATCCGAACCAGAGTTGCTGGCTAATAAATCAGCACCACTTACAGTTTGGTCAAAGCTTCCATTAGGCGAATTTTGTCCTGTAGCACACACAGGATTAGGACTTCTCCAATTGAATCTGAAAGCCCAACTTGAGACACCTCCAAGACAATGATCTGCAGTTAAAAAGTATGGTGCGCCATCATAATTGGTATTATTGATCAGCGCTCCGGAACAAAAACCATTGCCACCAGCCACAATAAGGGCTACAGATTTCTTTAAATTATCTTTGAAAGGGTCAAAATCTGACCCAATGGAACAATCCACGTCCAGGTTACATGGACCGGAATTATTAAGATTCTTATTTTCCATGGCAAAATCAGAAACACTTCTGTATCCGTGTACTGCCCTTGTCATATGTAATCTGGAAGTTCCAATTTTGTTTTCAGGTTCGTAGAGCTCTATAAAAATACTTTCGCCATCAACAAGCCATGAACCAAATTGCATATCTTCTCTGTTTTGTGAATGCGTGTATGCCCCTAAAAGGTCTGTTTTTTCAGCATTGTAAAAGTATAGTTTTGCACCTTCCGGAAGATAAAATTCGTCAAAAAGAAAATTCATGGTTTTGGCTCCGTTTGACACAAGATTTATTAACCAAATTCTGCCATCATCAGATAGGTCTATCCAATTTCCTTCTGAATCAATGTCAATGTCTACTTCATGCTCGTAGCCAAAACGCCAGGGCGCATTCCGCTCGAGGTCATTTATGGCGTCTTCTTCTTGAAGAGCTTTAAGATCAAAATCCGGTAAATGGATGGTTTCAACATTGAGCTCTGAAAATTTCCAGCTTAAAGGTTTACCTTGATTTGTAACCTGAGCATTAATTAATAAAGGAAGCAGTACTACTAAGAAAGATATTTTGTTCATTCTTTTGATTTTCTTCAAAAATATTAAAGATTTTTCAGAAAGGTATAAAAAAAGGCAACTCATAATGAATTGCCTTATTTTTTGGGTTGTAATTTGTTTTATAAAATTAGCATGGCATCTCCGTAAGAATAGAATCTGTATTTTTCTTTAACGGCCTCTTTATAAGCTTTCTGCATTAATTCATGTCCCATGAATGCTGATATCATCATAAGTAAAGTTGACTTAGGCATATGAAAGTTTGTTACCATACAATTTGCAATTCTAAAGTCATATGGTGGGAAAATATACTTATTGGTCCAGCCTTCAAATTCATTTAAGGTATGGTCAGAATTTACAGCAGTTTCAATAGTTCTCATTACTGTAGTTCCTACAGCACATACTTTTTTCTTGTTAGCTTTTGCACGATTGACAATTTTGGTTGCTTCAGATTCTATTTTAACCTGTTCACTATCCATTTTGTGCTTCGAAAGATCTTCGACTTCTACAGGGTTGAAAGTTCCCAGACCTATATGTAATGTCACTTCAGCAAAGTCAATGCCTTTGATTTCAAGCCTTTTCATTAAATGCTTTGAAAAATGTAAACCTGCTGTAGGCGCTGCTACAGCACCTTCTTCTTTGGCATATATAGTTTGATAGCGCTCTTCATCCTCTGGTTCTACCGGACGGCTGATATACTTAGGTATTGGGGTTTCTCCCAATTCGTATAATTTTTTTCTAAACTCCTGGTATGAACCATCGTATAAGAACCTAAGCGTTCTTCCTCTTGAAGTAGTGTTGTCAATAACCTCGGCAACTAAGCTTTCGTCTTCTCCGAAATAAAGCTTATTTCCAATTCTTATTTTTCTTGCAGGATCTACCAATACGTCCCATAATCTGGTGTCCGGATTGAGCTCTCTAAGCAAAAATACTTCAATTCTTGCGCCTGTTTTTTCTTTGTTGCCGTATAATCTGGCCGGAAAGACTTTTGTATTATTAAAAATAAGGACGTCATCCTCATCAAAATAATCTATAAGATCTTTAAAGATTTTATGCTCAATTTTACCGGTATCGCGGTGAACAACCATCAATCGAGATTCGTCTCGGTGATCTGCCGGATGCTCTGCTAACAATTCCTTTGGTAAATCAAAGTCAAATTGTGATAATTTCATTCCCATAGTGAAGATTTTAAAAATGGCAAATATAGACTTTTGAATACCCCTTTGTCAAGTGTTTTTTAATTTAATTATAAATTTGTCAATAGGTTCTGTAAGAATTTAAGTTTTCTTTGAATTTATTTTATAATTTAGTCATTTCATCTTAGCTATTTAATTATGTCAATTTCTTTAAGAAAATATATCTTTGTGGTACTGGGAATAATCGCAATTAGTTTCTCTTGTTCTGATGATGGTATTAGCAATGATACAAATGACGATTCAACTTACCAGGACATTATAGACCCTGTTTTAAAAATTAACTTGTCAGCACTGCCTGATTATGCTAACCAGGATGTTCCAAATTATATTACCAGGGATAATACAAATGGCAATCCTATTACAGATGAAGGTGCAACACTTGGCAGAGTTTTATTTTATGACAAAAATTTATCTGTTGATAATAGTATTGCTTGTGCAACTTGTCACAAACAGGAGATTGCTTTTGCAGATACCGGAAGATTCAGTGAAGGTATCAACGGTTTTACGGAAAGAACATCGATGAGATTGGTCAATAACAGGTTTTCTGAAGAGTTCAGGTATTTTTGGGACGAGCGTGCCATAAGCCTTGAAGAGCAAAGTATTTTGCCTATTCAGGATCACATAGAAATGGGTTTTACCGGCGAAAACGGTAATCCCGGTTTTCCCGAACTTATTTTAAAACTTGAATCTCTGGAATATTACAAAGTTCTTTTTGAGATAACATTTGGTGATGAAATGATAACAAGAGAAAGAATGCAATTAGCCTTATCACAATTTGTGAGAAGCATTCAGTCTTTTGACAGTAAATATGATGAGGGCAGAGCAATGGTGCAGAGTGATGGCCCCGATTTTCCTAATTTTACAGAAGCAGAAAATAAAGGCAAAGATCTTTTCATGAGGCATACACAGTTTAATATGCAAGGCGTGCGTGTTAGTGGTGGAGTAGCCTGTGCAATTTGTCACCAGCCTCCGGAATTCAGCATAGTTCCTGATTCTAAGAATAATGGTAATCTGTTTGTTGAAGATCAAAATTCTGATCTGGACCTTACAAACACAAAATCTCCCTCTTTAAGAGATTTTCTTGATAAAAATGGCAATATAAACGGTGGCTTTGCTATGCATAATGGCGCTTTTAATTCTGTTAATGAGGTTTTGGAACATTACAACGAAATACCAGATAGTTTTCAAGGTCATGTTTTTGGTAGTATAGATCAAAGGTTAAAAGCTTTCAATAACCCTCAAAAACTGAATATGACCGCAATTGAAAAGCAGCAGCTCATAGCTTTTTTAAAAACACTTACAGGTCAGGATGTTTACATTAATGAAAAATGGTCTGACCCATTTAAAGACTAATTTACTTCAAACTAAAAAAACTATAAATATATCTGATTATAGTTTGTATAATACTTATTATTGTTATAATTTTGCAATCCGTTTCAAAATACATAATTTATGTCTAGAGTTTGTGAGCTTACAGGAAAAAAAGCAATGACAGGTAATCACGTTTCACACGCGTTGAACAGAAGAAAACGTAAATTCAATGTGAATCTTATTAAAAAGCGCTTTTATATTCCGGAAGAGGATAAATGGATTACATTAAAGGTTTCTACTTCTGCACTTAAAAATATCAATAAAAAAGGTATTACAGCGGTGTTAAAAGAAGCCAGAGAAAAAGGGTTTTTAAAAAAATAAATTAAGACAAAATGGCTAAGAAAGGCAATCGCGTTCAGGTAATTTTAGAATGCACAGAACACAAGAATTCCGGAAAACCCGGAACTTCTCGTTATATTACAACCAAGAATAAGAGAAATACTCCGGATAGAATGGAATTAAAAAAATATAATCCTATCCTGAGAAAAATGACAATCCATAAGGAGATTAAATAATAAGTTATGGCAAAGAAATCAGTAGCAAGTATACAAACAGGAAGTAAAAGATTAACAAAAGCTGTGAAAATGGTAAGATCAGAAAAATCTGGTGCTTATACATTTGTAGAGCAGATCATGAGCCCTGAAGACGTCAACGACTTCTTTAAGAAATAGATTTAAATATACAATCAATAATAGCCGTTACTTGTTAACGGCTTTTTTTGTTGGTTGTCATTTAAACTTCTAAATAGATTATATTTGCCCTTTCAAATGATATAAAATGGGAATTTTTAATAAATTATTTAACAAGAATAAAAAAGAAGACCTCGATGAAGGACTGGAAAAATCCAAAACAAGCTTTTTCAATAAACTTTCAAAGGCTGTCGCGGGAAAATCCAAAGTAGATGCCCAGGTTTTGGATGATCTTGAAGAAGTTTTGATCTCCAGTGATGTTGGCGTTGCTACAACAATAAAGATCATAGACCGTATAGAAGAAAGGGTAGCAAAGGACAAATATCTGGGAACAGAGGAACTCAATAGAATACTTAGAGAAGAGATTGCCGGACTACTGGCCGAAAATGAACATAAGCTGGATGATCAGGAGTCTAAAAAACCATACGTCATAATGGTTGTTGGCGTTAATGGCGTTGGAAAGACAACCACGATAGGCAAACTTGCCACGCTTTTTAAGAATCAGGGGCTTTCGGTTGTACTTGGTGCGGCAGATACTTTTAGGGCTGCGGCTGTGGAGCAATTGGATATCTGGTCTCAACGGGTTGGTGTACCAATTGTAAAGCAAAAAATGGGAAGTGATCCGGCATCGGTTGCCTTTGATACTGTACAAAGTGCCGTAAATAAAAATGCAGATGTTGTACTCATTGACACAGCCGGTCGTCTACATAATAAGGTCAATCTTATGAAAGAGCTCACAAAAATAAAGCGCGTAATGCAAAAAGTAGTCGGTCATGCCCCAAATGAAGTGCTACTGGTTTTGGATGGGTCTACCGGGCAAAATGCTTTTGAGCAGGCTAAGCAGTTCACCGCTGCAACAGAAGTAACTTCACTCGCCGTCACAAAATTGGATGGTACCGCAAAAGGCGGCGTTGTCATTGGCATTAGCGATCAGTTTAAAGTACCGGTAAAGTATATAGGTATTGGAGAAAAAGCCACTGACCTCCAGCTGTTTGATAAAGATGAATTTGTGAATTCTTTTTTCAATAATTAAATATGTCAGAAAAAAAGCCGGCTCCATTTACAAATCCCCGTAATAAAATCACAATTTATAAGATCATAGCTATTTATTCGGCTTTTTATGTATTGATGAAATTTTATGCCATTTTTGTACAAGGCTCCTGGCTGTTGCCAAATCTCATTCTATGTGCACCGATGGTAATTATTGGATTAGTAGCCTGGCAGCAGCTAAAAAAACAACAGACCAGCTGGTGGTACATCTTAGTGGCGGTTATCGCTGTAAGCGTTTTAAGATATTATGAAGCGGATTGGGTCATTTGGTTAAATCAAAATTTATAGAAGATATGCGTACTAAAACGCTTAAAAAGAATAAAATTAATCTTGTCACATTAGGTTGCAGTAAGAATATTTACGACTCAGAAGTTATCATGGGTCAACTGAAAGCCAATGGTAAAGATGTAGCCCACGAAGAAGAAGGAGATATAGTTGTGGTAAATACATGTGGTTTTATAGACAATGCCAAAGAACAATCTGTTAATACCATTTTGAATTACGCGCAGCTTAAAGAAGAAGGCCAAATAGAAAAGCTTTTTGTTACCGGTTGTTTATCTGAACGATACAAGCCTGATCTGGAGAAGGAAATTCCCAATGTGGACGCTTATTTTGGTACTACAGATCTACCGCTATTACTGAAAGCACTTGGCGCCGATTACAAGCATGAACTTATTGGTGAACGACTCACCACAACACCCAAAAATTACGCCTACCTCAAAATTGCTGAAGGTTGTGACCGACCTTGTTCTTTTTGTGCTATTCCATTGATGCGCGGTAAACACCGCTCTAAGCCGATTGAAGATCTGGTTAAAGAGGCTGAGAAACTTGCCTCGAATGGCGTAAAAGAATTGATCCTGATTGCTCAGGATTTGACTTATTATGGTCTCGACTTATATAAGAAAAGACGATTGGCTGATTTGTTGAAAGCACTTGCCGAAGTAGAAGGAATAGAATGGATCAGGTTGCATTATGCTTTTCCAACCGGATTTCCGGAAGACGTGCTTGATGTAATCCGGGAAGAACCAAAGGTCTGCAATTATATCGATATTCCTTTGCAGCATATCTCCGATGATATTTTAAAATCCATGCGCAGAGGTACAACGCATGAGAAAACCAATAAACTTTTAAGGCTGTTCAGGGAAAAAGTGCCTGGAATATGTATTCGAACTACACTTATTGTTGGTTATCCCGGAGAAACTGATGAGCACTTTCAGGAACTGAAAAACTGGGTAAAAGAGATGCGTTTTGAAAGATTGGGAGTTTTCACCTACTCCCATGAAGAAGATACACATGCCTATAATCTGAAAGATGATGTTCCTCAGCACGTAAAAATGAAGAGAGCCAATGAGATCATGGAGATTCAGTCTCAGATTTCATGGGAGCAAAACCAGGAAAAAACAGGAAAAACATTTAAGTGTGTTATAGATCGTAAAGAAGGTAATTATTTTGTAGGAAGAACAGAGTTTGATTCTCCGGATGTAGATAACGAAGTATTGATCGACGCCAATAAACATTATGTAAAAATTGGTGATTTCTGTAATATTGAAATCACGGAGGCGCATGACTTTGATCTATATGGTGTTCCTGTTTAGAAAGGGCTTGTTTACGTTCTATGTTGCTATATGACAAAATTTTACATAATTTAAAAGCTTTTAAAGTTATAGTTCTAATTTAAAAAACTAAAATTTATTATTTTAAGATTTTTATCCAGACTTTCAATTGATGTGGTTTGATTGAAAACCTTGTAATTTTTTTCAAATTTTTGTTTTACTGAAAAGAGCAACTATTATTTACCTGCCTGGAAAAGATCTCCAATTGGCCATCATTTACAATGAAAAAAATATACTTCTTGTACTGCTCATCATAGCAATGTCTGGTTGCAATAAAAAGGATAAATCAGGTCTTTCAAAAATCCTGTTTCAAAATAAATCTTTTACCCTTTCCAATTAAAATAAACAGGAAAACCTTGTTATCGAATTTAAAGATTCTACTTATCAGATTTTCGGCAACAGATGGGAAGAAAATATTCCATGGAAAATAACTAACTACGATGGCACTGACTTACTCATTCTGGGCACAAACGTAATAGGTATTAAACAAGTTAATAAGGATAATTTTGAATGTGAGGGCATAAGTCTGTCAGGCAATAAGTTTATTTTAACAGAAAGAAAAATAAATTGGGACAAAGACTTAATTTTTGGAATTTGGATTAGAAAAGAAAATGAAAAAATTTATGATTACGCACTAAAAGACAGTGTTTTAAAACCAAAGGTACCTCCGGTACCAGATGGATATTCTAAACAGGATTTTGAATCTTGTCCTTATTATGTAATCACCAAAGATTATATAAAGCTTTATCAGACATTCTACACTTTTAAATCGCAAATAGATATTAATAATACTTCCGAATATATACTTATGGCATTAGAAAATCCTGTTCTGAATCAAAAAGAATGGCAATGGAAAATCATTTAACTGGACGCTGATAGTATGGTCCTTGAAAAGAAAACCTGGACACCAGCAGGAATTACATACTTGAATGATACGCTGATCAGAAAAAGTAAGCCAATCTCTTTACATGATTGATTGCATTTTAGTATCAATTCTTGCATTTAGATATATGATTTAAATATCTATTTTTACAAGCAATATAAAATGTAATAAATCTCTAAGATTGATAAAAAACGCTATCAGTTCAAAACACAAAAAATCTGTTTAAATGACAAAACGAGATTTTTTCCGGATCATCATTAAGTTATTTGGTTTATATGCACTCATATTAGCCGTCTTTAGTTATATCCCGTCAAACATCGGTTATGTGACTTTTCAATTTGAAGTCATTACACTTGTGTGGATTTTTGGAGCCTCTGCACTTGTTTGCCTGATCTACATTTTTCTTATTTTAAAAACAGATAAAATTATCGATCTATTAAAAATTGATAAAGGCTTTGATGATGATCGGATTGAATTTGGAAACTTTGATACTGAAAAAATCTTCAGTCTATCAATAATTATTATAGCCGGATTTTTAATCATAGATTATCTCCCGAATTTCCTGCAATACACCTATCTGGCATTTAAAAAACAGGTTTCTTCACATGGTTTAAATTATCTGGAAGAAGTGTCATTTGGGAAAACTACCGATTATTTTAACTGGACAATTGCCGGTTTAAATATTCTAATAGGTATTGTTCTTATAACAAACTATGATAGGATCGCCAAATGGCTTACAAGGAAAGAAACCAAAAGTGGTGATAAAAGCTGATTGTTATTTCAGTCAATCTCATATCAGAAAATGCTGACTGCGAAACTTTCTTTCGAAGAGGTGAACTATAAAATTATTTCCGGATTACTGGATTAATAAATACAGGTTAAATCCATACTCAATCCTCCATAAATTCCTTGATCTTGCGTTCTTCCCAGTCTTTAGAGAATAGAATATTCTTACCGAAAACGCCAAACCAATGAAAAAATAAACCAATACCCCAAAAAAATGCCGTGCTGTAATTTTCCCAATTCATGTATTGCCCGTTATCAAAAATATTATGCGCAAAAATCAACAAACCTAGATTAACCAAAAGGTAAAAGAAAAGATGCCAGTAAAAACCACTGATATCCTTAACTCTTTTTTTGGCTCTAAGGTATTTCTCTTCCTGTAAGTATTGTGTATCCTTGTTTTCCATCATTTAAAAATTATCTTTCTTCATCAATTCTCTGATCTTGCGTTCTTCCCAGTTTTTGCCATAACCGAATACGGTGAATGCATGTATAATCACGCCAACACCCCAACCTGCTGCTGCAAACCAAAACCATTGAAAGTTCCAGTAAGTCAGATAATTTATTAAAGCCAAGAGCGGAATTATACAACAATAGGCAATCAAATTACTGTAAAATCCTTTTAGTTCTTCTACGCGTTCCTTTGCTTTTAGGTAACGACTGTTTTCGGGATTAAAATCTTTGTTTTCCATATTATTTGATTTATGAAAAGTATAAAACAAAGTTAAACAAAAACTTAAAATATCTTAATAATGTGAATGTTATGTTTTTTGAGCCTTAGGAAATTAATTGTAGATATCAATTTTGATAGATTATAGGAAAACAGTATTTAACATGTTACAATATACTTAACAAGTGTTTTCAAATTCCCTGTCTCAACTATATTTGTTTCAAAAAAAATATGAATGATTGTATAAGCTATGAAGAAACTAAAAGGTTCAAACCGCTTTTTATAGATTATATCAATCAGCATCCTCAGCTTTCCACATTTTATAATCGCTTTACATCAAAAGAAAACTTCATAGATCAGATTAATGAAAAGCAAAGCAATTATAACACTGAACACCGAAGCATTTTAGTAAATCAACTTAACGAACAATATAAGCAATTTGATCCTTCAGATCTCACCAAAAAGCATATTCAGCTACTGGCAGAAGACAACACTTTTACAATTACAACAGGACACCAGTTAAATTTGTTTACAGGGCCACTATATACATTTTACAAGATTATTTCGGTTATAAATTCCTGTAAGGTTTTAAGTCAGACTTATCCAAAGTACAATTTTGTTCCTGTATTTTGGTTGGCTTCAGAAGATCACGACTTTGAAGAAATCAATCACTTTCATCTCCACAATAAGACTTTAAAATGGAATAGGAAAACTGCCGGTGCTGTTGGAGAATTATCTACAGATGGTCTTTCTGAAGTATTTGAAGAATTTGCCTCTGTATTACCCAAAGGGCAATCAGCCGGAGAACTTAAGAGATTATTTCAAAATGCATATTTAGAACATAAAGATTTGTCTTCTGCAAGTATTTATCTCTATAACGCGTTATTTGGAGAACAGGGTCTGGTAATCATTGAGCCAAATCAGCGAGAGTTAAAATCTACACTAAAGCCTTACATCAAAAAAGAATTACTTTCCAATACGACATTTGAACAAGTTTCCAGGACGTCTTCACTATTAAAAGATTTGGGTTATCACGAGCAGGTTACACCGAGAGAGATCAATTATTTTTACCTGAAAGATAATTTAAGGAAGCGATTGGTTTTCAAAGATGAACGCTTTTTTGTTAATGAAACCGAGCTTTCATTTTCGATAAATGATATTCTAAAAGAAATAGATGAACATCCCGAACGTTTTTCGCCAAACGCCTTGTTGAGACCATTGTATCAGGAAGTTTTATTACCCAATTTGTCTTATGTTGGTGGCGCAGGAGAGTTGGCATACTGGTTGCAGCTCAAATCTACTTTTGAAGCTTTCAATGTGACATTCCCTATGTTACAGATGCGTAATTCAGTGCTTCTGTATTCCGAAAAGACTAAAAATAAACTAGATAAGCTGGATATTAAACTGGCGGATTTGTTTCAGTCTCCGGTCAATCTTAAAAACCAGCACGTGAAAGCCATCTCATCAATTGATATTGACTTTACGCCACAGAAAGTACATCTTGTTCAACAATTTAAAGCGCTTTACAAGTTGGCTGAGAGAACTGATAAAACTTTTTTCAATGCTGTTGCGGCCCAGGAAACTAAACAAATCAAAGGACTGGAAAAACTTGAAAAAAGATTACTCAAAGCTCAGCGAAGAAAATTGAAAGATGAAACGGACAGACTTATCTCATATCAGGACAAATTGCTTCCAAAAGGTAATTTACAGGAGCGTTATGTCAATTTTTCTGATATCTATTTAACCTACGGAAATTCGTTTCAAAAGTTTATCATCGATAATCTGGATCCTTTTAATTTTAAATTTTCATTGTTGGAGTTGAATACTAATCCCAAAAGTATTCCGGACAGATTTACGACAGACTGTATTTAAACTTTACTTTTTAATGCCCTCTCGTTGGAGTTGCCTAAATTTGCGAACTCAAAATTCAAGTTATGAAAAGTATGCACGCCATAGATATCGATACGGTAGAAATGACCCTCGATATCATGAAATATGCGATTAACAGAATATCAAATACAAACCCGGAATTAGGGTCGCCAAAAAAAGAAGAATTATTGGATAAACTGGTCGGAACTACCATAACAGAAAAAGGTATCGGTGGTGAAAAAGCCTTTCAGCTGTTCAGGGATATTCTGGCTAAAGCTGCTGTACCCGTAGATCATCCCAGACATCTCGCTTTTGTGCCAGCAGCACCAACCAGAGCTGCCATTCTTTTTGATCTGGTGACCTCGGCATCAAGTATTCACGGTGCATACTGGATGACAGGCGCCGGAGGCATTTATTGTGAAAATCAAGCCATGAAATGGCTGGTGTCTTTAACAGGTCTTCCCGAAACTGCTTTTGGAGTGTTTACAAGTGGTGGTACTGCAGCCAACTTATCTGCTATGATCGCTGCACGTGAATACTGGAGAAGTCTTAATGATGAAAACAAGGCCTTTAAAGCTTTACTCATTACGTCTTCTGGAGCGCATTCTTCAATAATATCTATGGCTCAGGTTATTGATGCAGACATTATACTGGTGGATGACCATGGAGAAGACAGGCTGACTGGGGACTTTCTTCAAAAAAAGATTGATGGTCTGAGTGCGATTGACAGGAAAAGATTGTTTGCGGTCATAGCCACCGGAGGAACAACCAATGCCGGCATAATTGACGAGTTGGATACCATAGCACAGGTTTGTGAAAAAGAAAACCTTTGGTTTCACGTTGATGCCGCTTATGGTGGAGGAGCTTTAGCTGCACCATCTGTTAGACATTTGTTCAATGGTATAGAAAAAGCAGACAGTATCACAATAGATCCGCATAAATGGTTGTTTTCACCTTATGATTGTGGGGCTGTAATATATAAAAACCTGGATCACGCTAGAAAAGCACATTCTCAAAAAGGTGCTTATTTGGATATATTTAAAGATGAAGGTGCACAGGGCTTTAATCCCGCCGATTATCAAATTCAGTTGACACGTAGGCTCAGAGGTTTGCCACTCTGGTTCTCATTGGCTATGCACGGCACAAAAACCTACGAAATGGCAATAGAAAGAGGTCTGGAATTGGCAAAATTTGCCGGAGAAAAAATAAATTCAATGCCACATGTAGAGCTCGTCAGAGAACCGGGATTATCCTGCGTTTTATTTGAAAGAAAAAACTGGAATCCTACGGATTACAGAAACTGGACCTACGATAATCATAAAAAAGGCTTTGCCTTAGTAACACCTACTAAGTGGACCAAAAACAATAAGACTAAAACCATTTCCAGATTTTGTTTTATAAATCCGGACACCACAGAAGAGGACGTTGTTGAAATACTTGAAAGTATGAAATAAATTTATTTCACTGGTATTTCCACGAAGGTATCATCCCATCCCAGCAGAAGGTTATAGCCTTCATCTACTTTTCTGGTTGTAATGGAAAAGGTTTCAACTTCAGCTGCAGTTTTTCTGGACTTTACCTTTATTCTGGCAATGTCTTTGTCTTTATCATAACGGTAAGCTCCCCATTGGTTCAGTTCTTGGTTAAGAATGATGGTCCATTCGTCCTCATTAGGTATTGTGAAGAAAGAGTAGGTTCCTGCATCGACTTTTTTATCCCCAAACAAGACATCCTGATAGAATGTAATTTCTGTGGCCTCATTGGCTCCGGTTCTCCATACTTTTCCGTAAGGTACCAGTTCACCAAAAATGTCTCTGCCCTTTTTTTGAGGACGACTGTAAATAACCCTCATAAAGGATTTTCCATCGTCTGTTCTCAGGATAACGGCATCCATGGCACTCACATCAACTTTTGGAAACTCCTGAGCAGAAGCGATGTTTAAGCTAAAAAAAGTCAATAAAATGATTAGAAATTTAGAGTACATAATTTTTTTATTTCAATGTTAAAGTAAATTGCAATTCGGTTAAGTTTAGGTCTTGTTAAATTTGTTTTTTTTAACATTTAATTGTTGATAACTACTTGTTTTAATCAGCCTTATTTTAAAGTATATAATAGGGGTTTACTTATATTTGTGGGTTATGAACAAAACTTAAATTATTTATGAGCGAAGAAATAAATAAAAACAATTATTCAGCTGATAGTATTCAGGCATTAGAAGGTATTGAACATGTGAGAATGAGACCCTCAATGTACATAGGTGATGTTGGTCCAAGAGGCTTACATCATTTGGTCAGCGAGGTTGTAGATAATTCTATAGACGAGGCTATGGCAGGACATTGTGATAGCATAAAAGTGGTTTTAGAAGAAGATGAGTCTATTAGTATTGAAGATAATGGTCGGGGTATACCAGTTGATTTACATAAAAAAGAAGGTGTTTCTGCCTTAGAGGTTGTCATGACCAAGATTGGTGCTGGTGGAAAGTTTGACAAAGATTCCTATAAAGTATCAGGTGGCCTTCACGGCGTTGGTGTATCGGTTGTGAACGCATTGTCAAGTAAGCTTCAGGCAACGGTTTATCGTGATGGGAAAATATGGCAACAAGAGTATGAAAGAGGAAAATCTATATATCCTGTAAAACAAATAGGGACAACCGATCTTAAAGGAACAAAAGTGAGCTTTTTGCCCGATCCTGAAATTTTTCAGGAAAGCACAGTCTTTAAGTACGAAACTCTGGCAAAGCGACTGAGAGAGCTTGCTTTTTTGAACAAGGGCATTACCATTAGTATTACTGATAAAAGACAGAAGGATGAAGATGGAAATTACCTTAGTGAAACCTTTCACTCTGAAGAAGGCTTAAAAGAGTTTGTTAGATTTTTAGATAGCACCAGGGAACCTTTGATTGGTCATGTTATTGCGATGGAAGGTGAAAAAAATGATATCCCGGTTGAAGTTGCTATGATATACAATAATTCATATGCAGAAAACCTGTATTCCTATGTGAACAATATCAATACCCATGAAGGCGGTACACATCTTTCAGGTTTTAGAAGGGGTTTGACCAATACGTTGAAGAAATATGCTGATGCCTCAGGAATGCTCGACAAACTAAAATTTGAGATTACCGGAGATGACTTCCGCGAGGGTCTTACGGCGATTGTCTCTGTAAAAGTTGCGCATCCCCAATTTGAGGGACAAACCAAAACTAAACTTGGTAACAGAGAAGTGACTTCAGCAGTTTCTCAGGCGGTATCGGAAATGCTTGAAATTTATCTTGAAGAAAATCCAAACGATGCCAAAACAATTGTTCAAAAAGTAATATTAGCCGCTCAGGCCAGACATGCCGCAAAAAAGGCGCGTGAAATGGTTCAACGTAAGACGGTCATGGGCGGTGCTGGTCTTCCGGGCAAACTTTCCGACTGTTCTGAGCAGGATCCTGCACAGTGTGAAGTCTTTCTTGTTGAGGGTGACTCGGCAGGTGGAACGGCTAAACAAGGCCGGGACAGAAACTTCCAGGCTATTCTTCCATTAAGAGGTAAAATTCTTAATGTAGAAAAAGCTATGCAACATAAAGTGTTTGAAAATGAGGAAATCAGAAATATTTATACTGCATTAGGGGTCACAATAGGTACGGAAGAAGATCCTAAAGCGCTTAACCTTTCAAAATTAAGATACCACAAAATAGTCATCATGTGTGATGCTGATGTGGATGGAAGTCATATTGCCACATTGATCTTGACTTTCTTCTTTAGGTACATGAAAGAATTAATTGAAGCCGGTCACGTGTATATTGCAACACCGCCATTGTATTTAATTAAAAAAGGCAACAGGAAGCGTTATGCATGGAATGACAAAGAAAGAGATGAGATCGTATCAGAATACAAATCAGGTGCTTCAGTACAGCGTTACAAAGGTCTTGGAGAGATGAATGCGGATCAGTTATGGGATACAACAATGAATCCTGATTTCAGAATACTCAGAAAAGTGACCATAGATGATTCTGGTGAAGCAGACCGTATATTTTCAATGTTGATGGGTGATGAAGTACCACCACGAAGGGAGTTTATCGAGAAAAATGCGGTTTATGCCAACATAGACGTATAGGTCCTATTTTATTTTAAACTCCAACATGAGATATATTTTATTTGCCTTATTGATTTCACTTACTGTTTTTAAATCAAAAGCCCAAATCATAGATGAGGATGTCCTTAATGCCAGTTTTGAACTGGTTTATGATGACATAGAGCAGTTTAGTGATAAGTTTTACAAACCAGGGCTTTCTGCTCTCGTTCATGCCATGAGTAATGGTTGGCTTCATACAGCAAAAACCAAGGATAAGTGGAAGTTTGATTTAAGTCTGGTGGGTAATGTTACCATAGCAAACTCGAGAGACAGGCAATTTCTCTTTAGAGAGTCAGATTATAACAGCACAAGATTAAAATCCGGTGAAACTCAGACAAGTGTTGCCACTATATTGGGAGAAAATCAGCTGGATATCAGTTTTTTTCTTGAAGTAGAACTTTCAGAAAATGATTTTAGAGACATTGAGCTAAAATTTCCAAATGGTATAGCAAGTGTGGTCAATTTTATGCCGACGGCATTTTTGCAGGCGAGTATGGGACTGCCTGAGGGTTTTGAGCTGAAAGTAAGGTATATGCCAAGTTTTAACTATGAAGATATCGATGCTCAATTCCTTGGCTTTGGTCTTCAAAATGAAATCACCAAATGGGCAAATTTTAAAGAAGATTTCCCTTTTCATATTTCTGCTTTTGTGGGATATACCAATTTTAACGGAAATTACCAATTCACAGAATCGGACAGAATAGATGATCTCGATGGCAGAATAAATTCTAATGCTAATTCTTGGTTATTTTCAGGAATTGTTTCAACAAAATATCCAAAACTGAATTTTTACGGGAGCTTGGGTTATGTTGTGGGTAATGCTGAAACGACCACAAGTGCAAAAGGCGTATATATTTTGAGAGAAGATGTCGAAATTCCGTTGAATTTTGACATACAGCCTTATACAGTTGAAACCTCTACAAGTGGTGCCAGAGTTAATGTAGGTGCCAATCTCAAATTGGGTAAGTTTAATATTTTCAGTGATTTTTCTGTGCAGGAGTTCAGTACAGCCAGTTTTGGGGTAAACTATAACCTCAATTAAATCAATTTGTTAAAAACATGACAATTCTCATGACATTAGTGACAACTAAATATAGTTAGATAATCGTGATTAATTATTTTTGTAAGGATATTATTAAAATTAATAGAAACTAAAAAAATAACAATATGAAAGTAACAGTAGTTGGAGCAGGTGCAGTAGGTGCAAGCTGCGCAGAGTATATCGCTATCAAAAACTTTGCATCAGAGGTCGTGATCTTAGATATCAAAGAGGGTTTTGCTGAAGGTAAAGCTATGGACCTTATACAAACTGCAACCTTAAACGGGTTTGATACCAGAATTACAGGTTCCACAAACGATTATTCCAAAACAGCAAATAGCGATGTAGCCGTCATTACCAGTGGTATACCAAGAAAACCTGGAATGACCAGAGAAGAACTTATAGGTATAAACGCTGGAATAGTCAAGGAAGTTTCAACAAACCTGGTGAAACATTCTCCAAATGTTACTTTAATTGTGGTAAGTAACCCAATGGATACGATGACATACCTTGCACATCAAAGCGTTGATTTGCCTAAACATAAGATTATCGGTATGGGTGGTGCTTTAGATTCTGCCCGTTTCAAATACAGACTCGCAGAAGCTTTAGACTGTCCGGCATCAGATGTTAGCGGGATGGTCATAGGTGGTCACAGCGATACGGGAATGTTACCTTTAACGAGATTAGCTACAAGAAACAGTGTGCGCGTGACAGAATTCTTATCTGAAGAACGATTAGAACAAGTCAAAGAAGATACCAAGGTAGGTGGTGCTACATTGACCAAATTATTAGGTACAAGTGCCTGGTATGCGCCTGGAGCAGCTGTATCTGCATTGGTGCAATCTATAGCTTGCGATCAGAAAAAAATGTTCCCATGTTCAACATTATTAGATGGGGAATACGGATTAAAGGATATTTGTATTGGTGTTCCGGTTATCATTGGAAAGGACGGCATCGAACAGATTGTTGAACTTGACCTTGATGAAGCTGAAAAAGCAAAACTTCATGAAAGTGCTGAAGGCGTAAGAAAAACAAATGGTTTGTTGTAAATCAATTTAAAATAATACATTGAAAGGCCCTGTTTTTAAAACGGGGTTTTTTATTTTTCGTAATGCAATCCAATAATTTCCCTTATTTTGTCTAAGGTCATCATTAGTGTTCTTGAAAATTCGAAATCCATAAAAGGACTTTCTGTCAAGCCTTTTTGTAAACATTCCTGAACATGTTCTATTTCAAAATTATAGCCTCGATATTGGTGATTGAAGTTTTCTTGTTCAACATCATTTTCTGTTTTAATGCTTAATTTGTCAGATTCATGAAAACGTTCGTGGATTGTAATTTCTGCCTTTTCAAACCCAATTACAGCCTCGCTTTTCGTGGTCTTTTTTAAGCTACAAAACAAATCTGCTGACCTTCCGTCATTATATAAAAATTTAATATTGGTTTCTACATCCACATCCGTTTGATTGAACTGAGCATGAGCTTCAATATTATCGGGTGTTCCTATGAGTCTCAGGGCTAAATACACCGGATAAATCCCAATATCCAGTAAAGCACCACCACCTAAATTTTTGTTGAATAGTCTACTGTTTGGATTGAATTCCGGCTCAAAACAAAATTCAGCTTTAAGATTTTTGATTTTGCCATATGTGTTGTTCTTTTTTATATCCTTCAAAAACTGAAGTGCTGGCATAAAATCGGTCCACAGTGCCTCCATAAAGAATACCTTGTTTTGTCTGGCCAGATCCTGCATTACTTTAACCTGTTCAGCATTCATGGCCAGTGGCTTCTCACACAATACAGCTTTTTTATGTTGTAGAGCTTCAATGGCATTATCGTAATGAAATACATGTGGTGTGGCGATATAGACCATATCAACTTCGGGATTTTTTAAAAGCTCAGTATAATTGCCATAAGCATTTTTTGCACTATGAATTTCTGCGAATTCGTTGGCTTTATCCTGTGTTCTGGAAGCTACGGCATAAAGTTCCGCGCCTTCAACATGCTTGAGATCGTTAGCAAATATGTGTGCAATTTTTCCTAAGCCAATTATGCCCCATTTTGTCTTCATTTTTTAATCGTTTTAAGTGTTTCAAATATGATACTCAGTAATATAACAAGACCACAACCGACTAAATTCAGCCATAAATATGGAAAATCTTCAAGTCCAAAATACATCAGAACAATAATGGTTTGAGTGATGACAGCTGCGAGAAATGTAGCATTAGACTTGACAAATTTTACGAAAAACGCCAGTAAAAATATGCCCAGTACGTTGCCATAAAATATAGAGCCAATAATATTGACCAGTTCAATCAGATTTTCGAAGAGTGGTGCAAGACAGGCTACAATAATTGCTATAATTCCCCAGCCTAAGGTAAAAAGTTTAGAGCTGTTCAAAAAGTGCAGATCTGTTTTTTCAGCTTTTACATTTCGTTTGTAAATATCAATAGCTGTTGTAGAAGCCAGGGCATTAAGTTCGGATGCTGTTGATGACATGGCCGCAGAAAGAATAGCTGCCAATAATAAGCCAATCAGACCTCTGGGTAAATTGTTGAGGATGAAATGGATAAATACGTAATCTGTGTCATTGGTTTCAACGTTTTCATCTACCTCAGATATCAAAGTTCTGGCCGAGGCTCTGATCTCCTTTTCCTTTTGATTCAATAAGGCAAGTTCAGCTTTTAAAGATTCGTACTTCACTGTTGAAATACCTTCAACATCCATTTGCGCTATGTGCTCTTTTTTTGCAATAAAAGTTTGATCAAGTTCATTCTGTAACAGCCTGAAATCAGGGCTCTTATCACTGTTTTCAACTGCTTCAACAGCTGCCGGATTAAAATTCAGTGGCGAGGAATTGAATTGGTAGAACACAAAGACCATGATACCTACCAGCAATATAAAAAACTGCATTGGTACCTTCAATAAGCCGTTGAACAACATTCCAATCTGGCTTTGTTTGACGGAGCTTGCACTGAGATAGCGTTGCACCTGACTTTGATCGGTTCCAAAATAGGAAAGTGCCAGGAATCCACCACCAATAATGCCCGTCCAAACCGTGTACCGGTCTTCAAAATTAAAATCGAAGTTCAGGATTTCCATTTTTCCGCTGGACGCGGCAATATCAAGTGCATTGCTAAAATTGATATTTTCCGGTAAGTAATTCAGGATCACAAAAAAGGCGATGATCATCCCTGAAAATATCACTCCCATCTGTTGCTTTTGGGTGACACTCACAGCTCTGGTGCCGCCAAGAACAGTGTAAATGATAACCAGCGTTCCAATAATAATGTTCAGTGTAAATAAATCCCAGCCTAAAACGGCCGACAAAATGATGGATGGTGCAAAAATGGTAATTCCGGCCGACAACCCACGTTGTACTAAAAATAAAAGTGCTGTGAGCATTCTTGTTTTTTTATCGAAGCGGCTTTCAAGATATTCGTATGCCGTGTACACCTTTAGCCGATGATAGATTGGTATAAACACCATACAGATAATAACCATGGCAATGGGCAAACCAAAGTAAAATTGTACAAAACCCATCCCATCCTGAAAGGCCTTTCCAGGCGTGGACAGGAAAGTAATCGCGCTGGCCTGAGTAGCCATAACAGAAAGGCCAACTGTCCACCAACGGGCATCGTTGCCACTTTTGATATAGTCGTTTACCGTTTTGTTCTTTTTAGTTTTATATGCTCCGTAGATCACGATAAACGCAATACTGGCCACCATTATCAATACGTCTATCCAATGCATAATTTAAAAGTTTTGCATAAGTAAATACATTAGAACGATATAGATAACATTGATGAAAAGCAGAATACTATATTCTTTTTTCCATATATATTTTTCAGGCTTGTTATTCATTGGTGTTGATTGATATCATATTAGCTAAAAGTCTGAATGCTCCGGGAACTCCGGCAGGTAATTGACGGAAAAAACTTAAACCCGTGTAAATATAATAGCCTTGACCGTAAGGGGCAACTAATAAGCTGCCTTCATAGGGGCCATCATCATAATCTTTTATACTGAATACAGGTTGAAATTCGTCACTCCATTTATCAGGGAAATACAATCCACGTTCCTGTATCCAGCCTTCAAAATCATTTTCGGTAATTTTGTTGGGAAAGTTCAGGACTTTGTGGTCAGGATTCACGAATTTCATTTCGGCATTTTCGTCTGTCACCCGGTTTCTGGACAGTTCAAGCGATAAAGGCGAAACATCATCAGTGAGTAAGCTGTAGGTTGTATTGTATTGACTTATGAGTGTTCCTCCATTTTTAACGTATTCAAATAAAATGGCGTTTTTAGTTTTTAAAGCTCCTTCTGTGTTGAAGGCCCTTATGCCAAGTATGATGGCATCGTAATCTGCTAATTCTGACGCATTCATGACCTGTTCAATGTTGATGTTACTAACCTTGAGCCCCAAACTTTCAAGGTTTTCAGGAATTTTATCTCCTGCACCTTTGATGTAGCCGATGTTTTTAGCAGAGGACCTAATATTGATATTAACCAGATTTGAAACGCTTTGCTTCAGATAGGTCTGAAGCGGGATGTGCTCGTAATCCAGTTGCTTGATTTCTTCATTGTAGATTTTTGAACCGGACGAAATGAAAGGTTCAACTTTTATGTTTTCGGTTATATCCGGTGGTGTAATCTCAAAAGTAAAGCTTGATTCTTCGCCTTTTTCATCAAATTCTACGGAATAGGAGGAAGGTGTAAATTGCCAGTTCTTGGGTAAATTCAGGCTGAGTTCACCTTTGAAATCGTCTGAAAAAGACTTTACTTTGATATCAATATTTTTGGTCTGAGCATTTTTGAAGATGTAGACATCATCAACGCTCAAAGAAACTTCAGGCAAGATCTCGAAATTCTGATAGACCTCACCATCTATTCTGTCGTTGTATTTGTAAATGACTTCAGATTCAAATTCTATTGGCGTATTTTCAATAACTAAAACGTATGTTATCTTTAAAGGTCTTGGGGTTTCGGGTAAGCCAATCCACTCTTTTTTATTGACACGGTAAAGGCCTTTTTTGGGTAATTTGTTTAACCAGTAAGGATTCGTATAATCTGAAGCAGACTGTATATCCGCTTCAAAATACTCCACCTGATTATTATTAAGCTCTATAGGTTTTTCAATCAAATTTTTTCCATTTGGAAGCAAAACAGATTTTAAACTGACTTTTTCCGGACTTCTGTTAATGACTTCAATATCCAGACCTATCACTTGACCAGGGTTAGCATAAGATTGTTTGGCAATACTTTCTGTATAAATTCCCAAACAGGATTTGATGATGTTTTTGATTTGTTTGGTCTTTAATTCCCGCCAAAAGTCATCTTCAAGTTTTTCGATGCTTTTGTATGCCTGAACGAGTTTTGGAACACTTTCATAAGGTTTAAGGTGATTGAAATTATCTAAAACATCATTTATGATATCCTGGATAGCAGCGCCACCTTTAACACGGTTCCAGCTTGTATCAATGCCTTCAAAAAGGTTATTGGACTTGGGCATATCACCTTTTATTAGCTCCAGGTATTCCATCTGTTCACCACGTCTGGGCGTATTGCCAAAGGCCTGTGATTTATGCTGGCTTCGACTCAGAGAGGCGATTTCTGTATTGGAGAGTCCTAAGTCTGCATAATAAGAACCTATGTCCATACTCAGCATTTTAGACTTGTCTGCTTTTTCAAATTTCTCCTGACTGCCGTAAAACCACCAGGAAGTATTGAAAAAAATACGCTGGGGTTGCCAGGTTGTTGTATGCTTTAGATCTCCGGGAAATATATTTTCATCAGCTGTTTTGTCAAAGGCCTCAACGCTTAACAGGGCAGAAGTGGTATGGTGACCGTGGGTTGTGCCTGAAGTTCTATGATCAAAACGGTTGATGATGACATCTGGTTTTAATTGCCTGATCTGCCAGATGACATCGTGTAAAATGCTGTCCTTGTTCCAGATATTTAAGGTTTCTTCGGGTGATTTGGAATACCCAAAATCTACAGCCCTTGTAAAACGCTGGTTTCCGCCATCTATGCTTCGGGCTTTTAGCAATTCCTGAGTTCTGATGATACCTAAAGCTTCCTTCAAATCAGAGCCCAGCAGGTTCTGACCACCATCGCCACGGGTTAAGGACAGGTAATAGGTTTGGGCGTGATAGTGATTCGATAGATAGGAGATAAGCCTGGTGTTTTCATCATCCGGATGAGCAGCAATATACATGGCAGTACCCAGAAAATTCAGCGCTTCAATATCCCTGTAAATCTCGTTTGCATCAGGTTTTAAAGGTGACTGTGCAAATCCAAAAAACAGATTGCAACAGCATGTAGCAAGCAGAATGTATCTTAACATGCGTTATTTTTTGAATCAAATATAAAAGGCTTTAAGACGAGGTGGATTTTGTTTGGTATTTTTTAACTTTATGTTCATTAGGAAATGTCAGCTTGTCTTGATCTTACTTCTGACTTTTTCAAAATAAAAAACCCCTGAACGTATTCAGAGGTTTTTCAGGCTAATCGGATTAATGGTTTACAAAATACTGATGTCGAATGTAGCTTCGATATCCGTTTCTCCACCTGCATTCGTTGGGTCACCGTCACTTACACCTGCTGCATCTTTATCGCCTTCATGTAGAAGGATAACAGTAAGTTGACCTGTGCTTGCATCTCCGGTAGTCAAGGTAAAGTCTAATCCTACAGGATTACCATTCGCATCCTGATCGTTGTAGGTAATTGTAGCACTTAAACCTGAAGAAGGCACATAAAATACCTGGTGATCAAGATCTTCTTCAGCGATTTCTGCTGTTTTGTCTTCCACTGGTGTTTCCAGCTCATTTAAAAACTGAATAGTTCCCTGATAAGTGGTGTTGGCATCAAGGTCGTCTGCACTGATAACAGGAGCATTTGGTCCATCGCCATCATCGTCTGTGACTGTTAACATTTTGGTGGTTGTACCATCACTAAGCATCACATTCATGGTTGTGATCACCTCTTCCTCATTGATTGGAGCAGGAGCATCATCGTCGTCATCACAGCTTGTAAAAGCTAATGCAAATACGGCTAAAAAAGCCATCATCTTAATTGTTTTCATTGAATTCATCATTTTACTTGTTTTCATGGTTTTACTTGTTTAGTTTAAAGTTTAAAGTTTCTTGTTCCCTTCGACTGCGCTCACTTCGACAAGCTCAGTACATCGCAGGGTGACATCTTGGTTCTTGTTCCCTTCGACTGCGCTCAGGGTGACATCTGGTTTCTTGTTTCTTGTTTCTTGTTTCTTTTTTCTGGTTTCTTTTTTCTGGTTTCTGGTTTCTGGTTAAGTGTTTTATGATTATTGTTCTCTTATACTGGACTCGAGTATATATTTGGTTTATCTTTTTTGGGTTATTAATAGTTTAATTTCAATTGTAACATGATGTTTCGTCCTAATTCGTCTGCATAGAAGCGTTGTCGGTTCAGATAACTTCTATAACTGGTGTCTAATAAATTAGTGATGTTCAGGGCGATCTGCGCTTCCGCAAAATTTAATTTTAAAGGCATTTCTGCTCTGAAATTCAATAAGTGATATGCTTGTGGCGGCTGACTTATATCAATCAGAATATTATCAAAATTACCTGTATCAGGATTTAAAATTGGCGTACTGAAATTGTCATCAGGAAATCTGGTCTGTTCAAATACTAACTGACTACTTAAATCCAACTTCAGATCATTAAACTTATTAAATCTATAGCTCACACGATTAAACCAATTCGCCGGTGGCATGTTGATCAACGGTCTTTCTCTGGTCAAATCCTGTCCGTAGACATAAGAGAAATTAGTGCTGTAGTTCAGGTTTTTATTGAAGTCGTATCCGAGTGCAAAATCAAAACCTGTCAATAAGGCGTTGGTTTGTTTGTACTCAAATACGGGAAAAGCGCCTCTGATGGTCTGTTCAAACCCTGAAGGTTCTAATAAAATATAATTATTGATGTAATTGTAGTACAAGGACAAATCAAATTGCCATTTTGTAAAGGTCTTTTTTAGTTGAGTTGAAAGCTTATACGACTGCTCACTTTCAATTCTCAGATCTCCTAATTCTATGGCTGCAATACTGTGATGAAGACCATCACTGAACAATTCTGAGGGATTTGGTGCTCTGGATGCTGTACCCAGATTGGTATTCCAAACCCAATCATTTTTACTGTATTGTAAGCCCAGATTGGCTGAAACATTGTTAAAATTGAAAGTAGGATTTGTAAGCAGTTGCGTTCCCAGATCTTCAACAATGATGTCTTCAAATTCATCCTGATAACCCAGGTCATCCCATCTGCTTTGTTGGTAAAACTTTTGTGCATCTACATAAGTAAAGTCATACCTAATTCCGGCATTGGCAAACCAGTTTTCATTCAACTGATAATTCCCTGTCCAAAAACTTCCTATTTTGAACATGTCATAATCCGGTATTAGCCGTCTTACTCCGGTTTCCGGGTTTGGGAAATTGTTTTGATAGGTCAGTTCTACACCAAACTTAGATTCAAAATTTTCAGCCTTGTCGTATTTGAGTTTTGCCAATACATTATGGGTTTGCAATTCCATATCCAAAGCAGCTCTGCCTGATCTGCCCCCTCTTCTTACATCAAACTCCTTCCGACGGTTGTTTTGATAAGCATACTGTAAATCTATTTTACCAAAATCTTTCAGTTTTCGGAAGCCATTAACTTTTAGGATTTGATGTCTTACATCCTGTTTAGGCGGATTAATGTCGTAAGTAAAATCTGAGACAAAAGAGGGCTCCAAACTGTTTATAGAATTTGCCAGATCTCTTACGTTTCCGATGTGAGAAGCTCTCAGAATACCAATTTCCGTATCGAAAAGAGAATAATGTACATTGAATCCATATTTGATCTTGTTCAATCCAATTTCAAATGCCAGGTTTTGTTCCTGAACTCCGGTATTGGATAAAACGTAATCCGGAGCTTCAAAATCTCCGGTTCTTTTAAAACTACCCTGACCTTTAAGGTAAAATCCGCTTTTGTAGGCTTTGATGAGGTTTGTGGCAATATTTCCACCGCGTCCGTTACTCATACCCGTTAGAATGGTTTTACCCATAATGGTATCTTTCAAAGGTGCCTTCTGATGCTCAGCAATGATAACACCACCGATGGCATCACCGCCGTATTCTAAAGCAGAACTACCTTTGATCACCGTAATATTTGCAGCAGAATTGATATCAATATTTGGTGCATGGTCAATACCCCATTGCTGGTCTTCCATACGCACATTGTTATTGATCACCAGAACTCTGGAGCTGTGTAAGCCCTGAATAACCGGTTTTACAATAGCGTTACCTGTATTCAAAGATGAAATACCAGGTAAAGAACTCAGGGCATCACCAAGCGTAGCATTACTGAACTTGTCTATGGTCTCGTGAGAGATTTGAGCTGTAATGGCCGACTTATCCTTTACATTATACAATTCACCTTTGATCAAAACCTCATTCAGACTTTCCAGGTGGTGTTCCAGTGAAAAGGTGATCTTTTCTGATCTTTCAATTTTGATATTTCTGGTTAAGTCTTCACAATTGATATGTGAAATGGTGACCTTGTATTTACCCGGACAAATGCCACTAATTTTGTAAAATCCTTTTTCGTCCGAAACAGCATATAAATTTGTATTCTCAATTCGAATTGATGCGTTTTCCAACAACGAATTGTCATGCAGATCTATGATATAGCCTGACATGCTCAAGTTACATTCTTGTGCTGATGCTGAAAACAAAAAGAAAACAAAAATTAGTGAGAGGTATCTATACATATAAATTATCAGGATATTATTAAAATAACATCTTTTGGACTAGTCCGGAATACGATAATTAAATGTAAGGAGGTGGCGGCCTGTTAAATAACTGCCCGTTGAGAAAAAGAGATTTAAATGAGGCTTGATCAGTATGTATTTCCTGAAAACCTGTGAAAAATGAAATCTGAACAGGTACTTCAAATGAACCTTGACAAGGTTCAAGCGCAAAATTATTTTGGTCTTTTTGGTGATTGATGATACACATTTCACAATGATTTGAATCATCATCATGAGCATCTTCAAAAACATGTGATAAGCCATGCAGATCAACACTATAAACTACAGTGGAGATGAGCAGTAAAAAGGCAATATGTCTTTTAAAACTTTGCATAGCTGCAAAACTAAGAATTAAAGCTAAACTTAAGCTTGTTTAAGATTTTTTTAAATTCATTTTATGCAATTGTTGTTTTTTTGACATAAAGCGGGTAAGAAAAACAGCCAGACTCATGCTTATCAAAAATCAAATTGGCAATTTTTCAGACCTATAATATAAAGCCTGATAAATCTATAATTAGTTAAAGGCGTATCTCAATTTACCTATTATTGGTTTTACTTTTTAACTACAATGATGATTTACTGGTTGGTACAAAAATATTTTTAGAGCAGAAAACCCTAGCCCCGATTGCAGTAGAAATCCTGCCTCGGGTATTTTTAATCAAAACAAGGTGGTGAGGGCGACCAGAGAAGCCCGAAGCTCCGTAGACTTTGTAAAATACCGGAGGCAGATTGGAGCGGAAAGCGGGTTTCAGCTCCTGTTTATTTTAAAAATTTGAAAGACAAAGGATAATAAATGTCTGCTTTGTTGGAAGCATTTATAGCGTTAATGATAGGCATGATAAAGGCAAGGATACCAAGAATTACCAGACCGACGATACCTACAATAAGAAATACAAGCGGAATACAAATGATACTTAGAATGATCAAACTGATCTGAAAGTTGATGATGGCTTTGGCCTGTTCATCCATGTCCTTAACCTGTTCTTTTTGCGTAGCCCAAATAATAAGCGGAACGATGAGGCCGCCAAAACCGGTGACAAAAGTGAGTAGTTGGGAAAGGTGTGTTATAACCAGTAGTTGGTTGTCTTGGCGTTTTGATTCGTTTATGATTTCCATGATTGTTTTTATTTTGTTAGTAGGGATATGATGAGATTTGTTACAGTTTTATTGAAGTTTTTTGTTTCAGGTTTATTGTTTCAGGTTTCTGGTTTTTTAGTTTCTCGTTTGTAGTTTCTGGTTTCTGGTTTCTTGTTCCCTTCGACTTTAGTTTATACTGAGGCAAACGAAGTACTCAGGATGGCATCTGGTTTTTGGTTTCTTTTTTCTAGTTTCTAGTTTCTAGTTTCTTGTTTCAAGTTTCTTGTTTCAAGTTTCTTGTTTCAAGTTACTTGTTCCTTTCGACTTAGTTTATACTGAGCTAGCCGAAGTACTTAGGGTGACATCTGGTTTCTTGTTTCTGATTTTTGGTTTTTTTGTTTTACTGTTTTATTTTTGATATTAGCATAATTAGCATAATTAAAACTTTGCGAGCTTCGCGCCTTCTTGGTGTTCTTTGTGGTTAAATAAGGCTTTACTGTTTCAGGTCCTGACGATTTCCTTACTGGAAATGTCAGGATACTGACCGTAGCGTCAGTATTTCATGTTTCTGGTTTCCTTCGTCTGCGCTTACTTTGACAAGCTCAATCCAGTAGTTTCATGTTTGTGGTTTATAATATCTTTTACTTTTTAAAAAGGACAATTTATTTTTTAATATTCAAAATTACAAGGTTGATTTGCCAAAAACATCTAAACATGCTGTTGAACCAAGGCGGAGTTGCTATTTTTGCATTAAATTAATTTTATGCTGTTAGACGAAACCATAGTAGCCTTGGCAACTCCATCGGGTAGTGGGGCCATTGCTTTGATCCGGGTATCAGGTCCTGAGGCTATCGACATTGTGGACGGTATTTTTAAAGCCAGAAGCGGTAAGAGTTTAAAAAAACAGGCTTCACATACACTTCAGCTGGGACAGATTTTTGATGGCCAAAAAATTGTGGATGAGGTATTGGTTTCTGTATTTAAAGGAACGCGATCTTATACCGGTGAGCCGAGCGTTGAGATTTCTTGTCATGGCAGTCCTTACATTCAACAGCAAATAATTCAGTTATTGAACCAGAAAGGCTGTCGAACGGCCAAACCCGGCGAATACACTATGCGGGCTTTTCTCAACGGCAAAATGGACTTGAGTCAGGCGGAAGCCGTTGCAGATTTGATAGCCAGTGATAACGAAGCCTCACACCAAATCGCCATGCAGCAAATGCGTGGTGGTTTTGCGTATCAATTGAAGGAATTGCGGCAACAGTTACTCGATTTTGCCTCTTTGATTGAACTCGAACTCGACTTTTCTGAAGAAGATGTGGAGTTTGCCAATCGTGACCAGTTTCAGGAGTTGGTCACCGAAATTCAAAAGACCTTAAAACAATTGATCGATTCCTATGCGATAGGTAATGTGATTAAAAAAGGCATCCCGGTGGCCATTGTCGGTGAACCCAATGTGGGTAAATCAACTTTATTGAATGCTTTACTCAATGAAGAACGCGCTATTGTTTCTAACATTGCGGGAACAACAAGGGATACGATTGAAGACGAGTTAGCCATTGGTGGCATAGGTTTTCGTTTTATAGACACCGCCGGTATTCGTGAAACGGAAGATGAAATAGAAGGTCTGGGCATCAAAAAAACCTTTGAAAAAATTGAACAATCACAGTTGGTCATAAAGCTATTTGATGCTTCGCTGGTAGAAGCTAATGCTTCGCATTTGAATCACATTGTCAAAGAAATTGATAAGATCCAAATCCGCTTTCCTGAAAAACCATTGATCATTTTAGCCAACAAAGCTGACAATGTCTCTCAGGAAACAAAAACCCTCATCAAAACCCAATTGGCGGATGTCGAATTTATTTCTGCTAAAACCAAAACCGGTATTGAAGACCTCAAAGACGAACTCGTCAGTTATGTCGATACCGGACGATTACACAATCAGGACACCATCATAACCAACTCCAGACATTACAACAGTCTGCAAAGTGCTTTAGAAGAAATAAATCGCGTACAGGATGGACTGAACATGGGCTTAACCGGAGATTTACTAGCTATTGACATTCGTCAGGCTTTATATCACTTTGGAGAGATCACAGGTGAAGTGACTAATGATGAGCTATTAGGTAATATTTTTGGGAATTTTTGTATTGGCAAATAATTAGGCAAAACAACGAAAACTAACACATAATAACACAATATAAATCAGCTACTTAGCTGATTTTTTGTTTTTGGTCTGTTTGTTAAACTGCTGGTTTTTTTAAACATTTTGTACCTCATTTGTACCTCGAAGCCCAATCCAATTTTCATGATGGTGAAATTATTACACAAAAGTAGTCTTGTTACACATGTTACACATATTTCACTTAATGGGGAGATTACCGGAGAGAAAACAGGTGATATCACCGGGGAGATTATTGGTGAAATTACGGGTGAAATCATTAATGGTATAAAAATTTTAAACAATGTCATCAAATTTAAGAATCAAAAAAGTTTGTCAATTTTGTTGTGATGAGTTTATCGCCAAAACCACAAAAACGAAGTATTGTTCCTTGCGCTGTGCCCAGAAACACTACAAAGTTCGACAAAAAGAGAAAAAGATTGAAGAGGCTAAAAAACAGTTTGAAGAACAAAAATCAACCAATCGAAAACGGTCAAAAAAGAAACCTTTGCAGCTAGGCAAAGAAGAGGTGATAACAGTTCAACAAGCTTCAACTATTCTACAAGTTTCACGAAAGACGATTTATAACATGATAGAAACAAACAGGCTTGAGGCTATAAACATCAACCAAAGATTAACAAGGATTAAGAAAAGCAGTTTGGACGATCTTATGGACTTTGACCTTAAAAGAGCTGAAAAAAATAATATCTTTGATATTGATGATGCGTACACCATCAGTAATGTTTTGGAAAAATACGATTTGGCTCAATCGTTTCTCTATAAGAAATTGTTAGAATATGGAGTACCCAAAATAAAATCAGGCAAGAATGTATTAGTACCCAAAAAGATGATTGATCTAATGTTTAAAAATTACACCAAATGAGCAGGATAAAAGTCACTTTACGTGAAAAGAAGATCAGTAATGGAAGAATAAGTTTATACCTGGATTATTATCCTGCTATCTTAAATTCTGAAGGCAAAAGAACCCGAAGGGAGTTTTTAGGCATGTACACCTATCAAAAACCAAAAAATGCGGAGGAACGGAAACAAAACAAAGACATTATGGTTGTAGCTAACCAAATACGTGACAAGCGAAATATTGAATTAATAAACAGAGAATACGGTTTTAAAGATAACTTAGTTTACAATACTAAGCTTACAGATATTTATCGGCAGGTTGTGGATCAGGTTCAAGACAAAAACAGCCATTCCAATTACGCGGCCTGGGAGGCTTCATATAAGGTGTTTCAAACCTATTTTAAAGAAAAAAATTCAAAAGAGCTGGACAAACATGATGTTGAACTTTATAGATCCTATTTATTAAGCTATAAAAGCGTTAAGACAAAAGAAGTCATAAGCGAAAGCACAGCCTCAACCTATTTTAAGCATTTTATTCAGGTTATAAAATATGCCTACAAAGAAAAATTAATCAAAGAAAATCTTGTTGAAGATGTGAAGCACATAAGCTATGAATCTAAACCTAGGGATTATCTTACTCGCAAGCAAATCGAATCCTTAATAAATACTAAGATCAAAGTAGAATTAGTTAAAGATATTTGTTTTTTTATGATCTTGACTGGTAAACGTTTTGTTGAAGTCACCAATCTAAGGTGGTCTGATGTTGGGCTTAGTGATACAGGCCATTATTACTTAAAAATTAAAGAAACCAAAAATCAGAAGTATTATAACCATCCAATTTCTGACGAGGCTTATGACTACATCAAGAAACAGCCTAAGAAAAAAAATAAAATTTTTGATATTTCTTATAGGAAAGCTTATCCTGCAATGAAGCAATGGCTAAAAGATGCTAATCTTAGTTCGGATTTGGCATTTCACAATTTTAGACATACTTATGCCACACTTCAAATTGAAAGTGGAACAGATTTATATACAGTGTCTAAATTATTAGGTCATAAGAGCATTAAAACCACTGAAATATACACTAAAGTCACTGACAAGAAGAAGTCAGAAACCGTTAATAAAATAAAAATTAAGAGAGATGAATCCTAAAATAGAATTTGACAAAATAGTAGAACAAACTATTAAATCGGAAGGCGAAAAAATTAAAAATACTTATATCGATGCTGAAAAAAATGAGATTAGTTTTTTAAAAGTTAATAATGAACTTAATAAACTTTACTATACTAAGCACGAAAATGAATCGAAAAAGCCTGAAGCTTTAAAGAAGTACTATGATGTGTTTTTAAAGGCTCTTGGAGATTACAAAGGGGATCTGCAAAATAAGATCAAAAATAGCTTAGAAAAGGCTATTAAAAAGCACCATGAAAGTACTGATAACAAATTAGAATCCTATGATTATGCCCTAAAGTCAATTTCAAAACTCTATGGTTTAAAAAGAGTCAATCTCATATTAACCAAGCTTGATGAATTTTTTGAAGATATGTATGAGCTTGGTGATTTTAGCCACTTTAGATTTGAAGATTTCGATTACCAATCTTCTAAGGAATGGGACAAAGTTCATAAAAAGCGTTTTCCTGATCCAAAGAAGAATCTAGTGTCTAGCAGTACTAAGCAAAAAGATTTCAAACAAGAAATAGCTAACACTAACAGATACTTAAAAAATTTTGATGAGCAAGAAAAGTTATTACTGCTCAGACTATTTTATCGACTTACCAGAGATTACCACACTAAGAGAGATGAAATACAATATTCAGATTTTTCAAAAATCATTTTAATTATATCCAACTTAGAAAAACCAGACATTTTTTATAAAGATTCTCAATCTTCATCAGTTTACAAAAAAGTCAATAAGGAAGATTATACCAATAATGAGATCAAAATACTCGAACTTCTTGTGCCTAAACTAAGGATATATGATATGACATTTTCAGTTGGCATTATCAACCAAATTATAGATAAGCACAATCGAGAAAAACAAAAGAAAAAGAATAAATCATATAATTAGAATTCCTGTTATAAGTTTAAGTCATTCGTATTAAGCATCTTATGGTTAAGAACTTCAGGAATCTTAATTCTACCACTATTCTATAAATTAGCCATACGCATCAACACGCAATATCTTAGCTGAAAATTAATCTAAAATCAGTTAAGCTATGATAAGTAAATTGTACGTGCTCACAGAAGATGGTGAATTTAAAAAAGTAGAGGGCATTAAAATAGACTACGACCCTTCTGACTCTTCAAATCAAAACACAAACAAAAACAACATCAAAAAATATGTTGATGTTGAAGAACTGAGCATTTTAATCAAACGCTCGAAGCCTTCTATTTACAGTTTAGTACATAAAAGAAAAATCCCACACATCAAAAGGGGTAAACGTCTGTACTTCGAATGGTCCAAAATTGAGAAATGGTTAAAGGACGGTGAAGTGCCAACACATGATGATCTTTCCCAAAGAGCAGATGATTATCTGAAGAACAATAGAATCTGATCATAATATACTAACCGTAAAACCAACGTTCGTTTAACGCAAATACTATGGAAAATCATAAATATACATGTCATTATTGTTTTAAAGAGTATGTCCCGAATAGAAGAAGGGTACAAAAATACTGTTCCTCCACGTGTAGGGTCAAGGCCCATTATCTTAGAAACAAGACTCAAAACAAACCAGTCAAAACAAATACAGGTTTAGCAAAACCAGGCACAAAAACTGATGGGCCAACCAAAATAGATAAATTAAGTCTTTCAGGTGTTGGTAATGCTGCCATAGCCAACGTAGCTACTGATCTATTGAAAAAACTGTTGACCAAAGAGGATAACAAGCCGGCCACCAGAGGAGATATAAAAGCCTTACTAGGTAAAGTCAAAGAGCGATACATCAAAATAAACAATATGCCCAGGAGGCAAGACGGCAGTCAGCCCTTTTTTGATAACGTAGAACAAAAAGTGGTTTATTTTAAAATGAAGCCACTATGGAGTTAACAAAGAAAGAAATATTAAGTAAAACGCATTACGGCTTAAACATTTTTGCGCATATATTGAAAAAATACTATCCAGACCACGTTGTATTGTATGTTTCAGGCAGAAAGTGTAAGATCACTAAAAATCCATTTAATGGCAATAAGCTAACATTACAGATTGAAGTGATTGATTGTGTCGCAACCTATCGAGATACTGAAGCGGCTATCCCAGACGGTAATGTGTTTGACTTTGCAGAGCTGCACTATAAAAAGGAAAATGGAGATTTACTTCATGCTATAGCTGTTGATTTGAATTTGATACCAAAGCAAAAAAATTCTATCGTTGAATTTGACGAGTGTATTGAAGATCCTGAACACTTTGGAAATACTAATCCTTCGACTGCGAATTTTAGTTACTACGAAAAGCCAATATCTAACACTAAGCCTCTTATGACAACAAATCTCTATAATATATATCAATGTATAAGACATATAAATTACAAAGAAGAAACATTAAGGCTGAGAACGATTAAAGATCCAAAGCGTGGTAGAAAGTTCAAAGCAAATAACTTTAATTACGTCACCTTTTCAGGCACATTCTCTAAACGAAACGATAAAAACTTACTGAAACATTCTGGCTTAATTACTATAGATTTTGACCATATAAATGATATTGACGAACTTAGGTATAAGTTGGTTCACGATACTTACTTTGAGACTGAGCTTATTTTTGTTTCCCCATCTGGTGATGGCTTAAAATGGGTGATACCAATTAATATTTTAGAACATAGCCATCAGACCTATTTTGAAGCCATTTCAAACTATGTAAAGCAGACCTACAAAATTGAAATTGATAACTCAGGTAAAGATGTTTCAAGAGCCTGTTTTTTGCCCTATGATCAGGGTGTTTATATTAACCCTAAATATCTCAGAAAGATATGAGTACTAAATTTAATCCTCTGGATTGGTTAAAACCATCACAGCAAAAGCAAAATAAGCCTAAAAAGTCTGAATCTTCTGATAAAAAAACTTCACAAACAAAGCGGACAGAAAATAAATCACAGAATATTTACGATCAGGTAGATGATGTAGTTCATGAAATTGAATCATCAGGCTTAGATATTACTTCAAATTATGAAGATTGGGTACGTGTAGGGTTTGCTCTTTCTGACGAATTTGGCGAATCGGGAAGAGGCTTTTTTCATCGTACTAGCCAATACTACGTCGGTTATAAATCCGAAGAATGCGATAAGCAATATGATCACTGTTTAAAATCAAACGGTCAAGGTGTGACCATCAAATCTTTTTTTCACCTGGCTAAGGAAAATGGTATTCAAATCAGCAGAAGATCAGATAGTAATGATAATAGCAGTAATATTGATATGATATCTAAAGAAAACATCGCTAACAGTGCAACCCTTATTGATCAGAATGAAAATTTACCAACATTTCCTGCCGGAGTGTACGAGAACCTGCCGGAATTTTTTAAGAAAGTTGTGACTGTAGCTTCATCAGATCAGGAAAAGGACATTTTACTTTTAGGAAGCATAACCACGCTGAGTGCTTGTTTACCTAAACTTTTCAGTATTTATGATAAAAAGAAAGTACATTCAAATTTATACACATTTATCACTGCTCAGGCTTCTGCTGGAAAGGGTATTCTATCCTACAGCAAACATTTTGTGAAACCAATTCATAAGCTGAAGAGAAAAGAATCAAAAGATAAAAAGGAAATTTACCAACTAGACCTTGCCGACTATAATCTAAATAAGAAAAAAAATGAAAATCTTGAAAAGCCAATTGAACCACCTGATCAAATGTTGTTTATCCCGGCAAATAATAGTGCGACAGGAGCTTATCAACTTTTGGGAGATAATGATGGTAGTGGTTTAATATTTGAAACTGAAGGTGATACTTTAGCACAAGCCTTTAAGTCTGACTATGGTGATTACAGCGACGGTTTTAGAAAGGCTTTCCATCACGAAACAATTTCATACTTTAGAAGGCAAGACAAAGAATATGTGGATATTGACAGACCTTGTCTCTCAGCCCTTTTAAGCGGAACACCGAAACAAATACCAGCATTAATACCCAGTGCAGAGAACGGGCTACTAAGTCGTTTTATCATGTATAAAATGAAAGTTGAACCAGTTTGGAAAGACGTATTTGAGGGCAGCACAGACGTAGATTATGACGCTTATTTCGAAGTATTAGCTCAGGATTTCTTTGAATTTTATAGATTCCTAAATGACAACGGTGAGGTTGAATTTTCATATACAGCTGATCAGAAAAAAAGATTCAATGATTTTTTCAGAAATGTACAGACCAAATACGTCAACCTTAATGGTTTAGACGTTTTGGCTACCATACGCCGTTTGGGCTTAATTGCAACAAGGCTATCTATGGTTTTATCTATAACCAGAATAATGAAGGCCAGAGAAATTTCGAGCCAACTTATATGCGAAAATCGGGATTTTGAGTCTGTTCTTAGTATTATTGAAGTTTTAGTCCAACATTCAATAAGTGTTTATCAAGATCTACCAAAAGAAAAAACTCAACCTAAGCTTCTGAACCGAAAGGAAAAATTTTTGAACAATCTCCCAAAACATTTTAACCGGCAGAAATATCTGGCAGTAGCCGGACAATTCAAAATTCCAGAAAAAACTGCCGAAGGTTATATTACCAGTTTCGTAAAAGATAATTTGGTGCATAGAGAAAAGCATGATACCTACTTAAATTTATGCCATAAGGAAGTTGAGGATTCTAAGGATTTTTAGATATAATATCCTAAGTTTCCTCAAAATTCTTAGAATCCTAGGTAGGTATTTTAAGTTGTTTATACTCTGATATATCAATTTCTTCGCCAAATAGGGTCAATCATTTTTATATTTCATTTTTTATTGCCAACTTTGAAGAAACTCTTCAATTTTGGCCAATCAAAAGTCGCTTTTACGCCTGTTAAAACTTATTGCTTTACTCAAGCAAAAACCACCGAAGTCAGTTGCATTTATTGCTGAATTTATCCAGGCTTCAGAACGAAGCGCCTATCGCTATATTGAATTATTAGAAGAAGTCGGTTTCAGGGTTCAGGTCAACAAGGTTAATAAGTATTTTATAGAAGATAACCAATGGCTGTCGCCCGGCCATTTTAATCAGGAGGAATTAAGCTACCTTAAAACCTTATTGCAGACCTCAGGACAGAATAACGTCTTGTCCAAATCCCTTTTGCATAAACTGAACCTGGTGAGCGATGCAGACTTGAGCAGCCATACGGTTCATCACGCAAGACTTTCAGATTTTGTTGAAAAGATCAATCAGGGCATTGCCCAAAACAAACAAATTCTGCTAAAAGCCTACCAGTCCATCAACACCCAGAACATATCTGACCGATTGGTAGAACCTATAAAGTTTACAGAACACTATCAAAACATTTGCGCTTTTGAAGTGGACAGCCAAGCCAATAAATATTTCAATATAGAACGTATTGGTGATGTGGTGGTTTTGGATGAAGTTCAGCAACACGAAGATCAGCACGAATTTAAAAAACCGGACGTGTTTGGTTTTTCAAAATCTAAAAGAAGGTATACAGTACATTTAAAACTCAACTTAAAAGCCAAATTACTGCTCACTGAAGAATATCCACTTAGCAGAGCTTACATTAAACCTTTAAGACAAAACCAATTTGAATTTAAAGCCCAAGTCAATAACACCAAACCCGTTAAGCGTTTTTATAAAGGGCTTAAAGAAGATATTGAGGTTTTGGAGGAGAATACTATTAATTTTTAAATTTTATATTATGATAACTGTCAGACTATTATTAACTGCTTTATTACTTGCATTGATTTCATGCGAAACAACCTATTATCAAATTTATGAGGCTAAATCACTTGAAAACGTAAGTCAAGATCAAGATGGTTTTGTCTTTGAAGATGAAAATTGTATTATTCATTATGACCTGTGGAGTGAAGGCGGAGATGCAGGATTCAGTATATATAATAAAACAGACCAAACATTATATCTTGATAAATTTAATACACATTTTGTTATAAATGGTGTAGCTAAAGATTATTACCTGGATAGAGTTTTTACCAATAACGAAACTGTTGCAATTAATTCCTTGTTTTATAATATTAGTAATGAAAGCTCAGTAAGTACGAGTTATAAAGAGAAATCCATCATTGCCGTGCCGTCTAAAACAAGACGCAAGATTTCGGAATACAATATTAATAATTTATTTTTCCGCGAATGTGAACTTGAAAAGTATCCATCAAGCCGAAAGGTCAGAACTGAAAGTTATACTGAAAAGAATACTCCATTTACGTTTGAAAATAGGATATCATACTTTTTTGATAAAGATGAGGAATTTCATGAGATAAAAAATTCCTTCTTTGTTTCCAGTGTAACAAATTATCCGTCAAAAGATATTATATCAAACGAACAAATGGAGGAGTGTGGAGAAACACAATTTGGAACTGTAGAAGTTAACACAAAGCAATCACCGCACAAGTTTTACGTGACATACACCAGAAAATAATTAATAAAGATGGGATTCCTACAAAGTGCAATCAATCAGGTCGGTCGTGACATGGGGCGTGTCGTGAGTAATACAATTTTTAAAGATCGCCACGCCATACCCATTCGTCGTGCACGGTCATACGATAATCGTCAGCAACCAACGCAACAACAGCCGCAGCAAAAACGGCCGAAAGTTCATCACCTCAAGGAAGTGGAGGAGAGCTTTGAGTCGGCTTTAAACTTTAAAACCGGTTACAAACCAACGACGCTGATCTCTAAACTCGGCGGTGCCTTTATCGTCATTAAAAATGAAGCCCGGGATTTTGTGGATGACGGCTACCTGGACAATCAGGAAAGTCAACAGCTGTTTAAAATGATGAAGGCCTTTAACCGCAAATGCTGCGATGTGGAAGATGTCATCGGCTTTACCGAAGAACCGGACAGCAAAGCCTACAAACAATTGGCCAATATCCACGAGTCTGCCAAAGCCATTTTTGTGGAAGTTTTGGAAGTCTCGGCCAAAGCCTGCCGGGAACGGGCAATCGCTTACGAGGAAGCCGCACAGGAAATTGAGCCGCTGGAATTTGGTCGATACGTCGGTTTACATTTGCTATGGTTCCCTCGCTATGCTAATGGCGGAGAAAAGAAAACCACCCGAGCGGTAATTGCCAACATTCTGGATATCATCACACTCACGTTTCCTTTAACACGCCTGGGTTTGCTTATCTATGCCTTCACCACTTACGGTGAAGAGCAACGCAAACGCCGACATAATAAAAAAGCCTATCAGGAAGCGGCAGAGCAGGAACGGGAACGGGCTGAGGTGTATGAGGAGTTTGTTGAGGATAATAAAAAGATTAAATAAATGAACAGAATAATACTCATAGGCAATGGCTTCGATCTAGCACACGGCTTAAAAACCAGTTATAAAGATTTTATAGCTGATTTTTTAAGCTCTAAAGGTGAAGAAATAAAGAAAAATGAAAGAGGGCACGAATGTGAGTTTTTTAAAATTGATCGTTCATTATACTCAATTTATGACGACTTAAAGACATACGGGGATTATAAAAAGCTTTTTAGTAATAACACCAATAAATTTAAAATTAAAAATAAGTTTTTCTGGGAAGTGATTACAAAGAACGGTTTAGAAGATTGGGTGGATATTGAAAATGAATATTATCAAAGATTAAAAATTATTTCTCAATTGTCAAAAGACGAACATCCTGCTGAACAGCTAAGAGATTTAAACAAAGATTTAGAGCAAATCAAAATAAAACTTAAAGATTATCTTATAGATGAAATGCAATCAAGTGATAAGGTTACTCTTAAAAATAGAGGGATAGATAATCTCATAAAAGAAAATATATCATTAAATGACTTAGAGCAAAGTGTCTCTAAATCAATTTTTAAGACTATTTATGAAAAACTAGATGATTTTAAATCTAACATAAGTGAACCTTTTCTTTATGTTGACAAATCATTTAGTGATCTAGAAGGTAAAAAGCCATCAGTAGAGGAATTTTATAGGTTTATGTCTCAAGCCCAAAATGCTGATGACTATATAAAACTTAAAGCAGAAAATTTGCTTATGCTCAGCTTCAATTATACTGACACTCATTTAAACTATTCTAACTTTAATTATTCTGGAACTGGCTATAAACTAAACATTTCTGAACTGCAAATTCACGGATCTTTAGAAGATAAAAACAATCCTATTATATTCGGTTTTGGCGATGAACTAGACAAAGATTACCAAACCATAGAAGATTTAGATGATAACGATTATCTAGAAAACATCAAATCTATCAAATATCTGGAAACCGATAATTATCGTAAACTTTTAGAATTTGCGGAAAGTGACCAGTTTCAAATTTATATTTTAGGCCATTCATGCGGTAACTCAGACCGTACTTTACTCAATACTTTATTCGAACATGAAAACTGTGTATCTATAAAGCCGTTCTATCACAAAAGAGAAGATGGAACAGACAATTATAGCGACATCGTTAGAAATATATCTCGTAACTTTACCAGCAAAGCTAAAATGCGTGAACGAGTAGTTAATAAAACTTATACAAGTCCAATCCCAAAACGAGTAAATTGAAAAACCAAGTAAAATCCAAAAAACGCGTAACCGATCACGGCGAAGTCTATACCTCAGAAAGGGAAGTTAATGCCATGCTCGATTTGGTGAAAGACGAAACCGAAAGAATAGACTCCAGGTTCTTAGAGCCGGCTTGTGGTAATGGAAATTTTTTGGCTGAAGTGCTCCGGCGCAAATTAAATGTAGTAGAAGCAAAATACAAAAAAAGCCAGATAGAGTTTGAACGCTATGCGGTGATTGCTGTATCCAGTATTTATGGGGTAGATATTTTAGAGGACAATGCCGAAGAATGCAGAATACGGTTACTAGGCATATTTGACGACTACTATAACAGACTTTTTAAAGCTAAAATCAAAGAGGATTGC
>CAJXVZ010000020.1 GCA_913062845.1 uncultured Psychroflexus sp. | reverse complement strand
CAAAAATCGTTTTGCAAAAAGTATTACAGCTAAAATTTAGAATGCATTTTGTTTACATCATTTACTCAAAAAGTGTCGACAAATACTACATTGGAGAAAGTGAGGATGTCAAAGCGAGAATAAAACTTCACAACCAAGGGCTTATAAAAAGTGCTTTTACCAGAATTGCTAAAGATTGGAAATTGGTTTTCAAACACAAATGCAAAAACCGACAGGAAGCGCTATTTCTGGAAAGATTCATCAAGCGCATGAAGAGTAGAAAATTTATTGAAAAGTTAATTTCAAACCCTGAAATAAGTGCAGATTTTTTAGTTAAGCAAAAAGATGAATATAGATGAGTTTAATTCTCGCCTAGAAAAGCTGCTCAAATAATAAAAACTACAATTAATTTATTTAAATTTGCACTTTCAAACTTAAAAGGTGTCGTGGCCGAGTGGCTAGGCAGAGGTCTGCAAAACCTTGTACAGCGGTTCGAATCCGCTCGACACCTCAAAAAGCTTAGCTTGTAAAGGGCTGAGCTTTTTTTTAGGGCAGAAATACATGATTCTACTCATGTTTCGAAATGCTTGACAATACAAAAGTTCTACAGGTAATCTTCAAAAAATCTTATTGAGAACTTGAAATAAAATCAATTTTTCGTTTTGAGTTAACGTCTTTCAGATTTAGCTTTCTAGTTAAGTCTGTTGCTGATCAAGATTTATGCTTTCTTCCATTTGCTTTTCAATTTTTGAAACCTGATCCGGCACGAGACCTCTAAGGATCAAAATAAAACCAAAAATAATAATAAGGATACTTATTACTTTTTTGGATACAGCAATACGCCTCGGCGTCAATTTATTCTTTAATTTTTTAGCAAGTAATATCTTTATAATGTCAATAGTTAGATAAGTCAATAAAATCGTACTAAAGAAGGTTCCTAGTCTCACTGGCTGCATTTCAAGCACTGGACCAAATATGATAATAAGCCCGAGCCAAAAGCCAAGGACACCAATATTAATAAAATTAAGGAGAAATCCTTTTACAGCAATCTGAGCATAATCACTGTTTTTGAGCTTTTGAAATTCAAAAGTAGACGGCGTAAGTGTAGTTCTTTTGATCTTTATAAATGTTATAATACCATAGGTAACCAGAACGGTTCCTCCAAAGATATATAATGCGGGATCATCCTTTAATCGGTTAAGCAGTGGATTTGTGCCGAAATAAGCAATGCATAAAAAAACCGCATCTGCAATCAAAACACCAATATCAAAACTCAATGCAGCGCGAAAGCCTTTTATAGCAGCAGTCTCTATCAAAACAAAAAAAACAGGCCCCAACATAAAAGAAAGGAACACGCCTAAGGGAATTGCTGTAAAAATATCTTCAAGCATCAATGAAGGTTGGACTTCAAAGTTACAAAAATGTATAATTTTAAGCGGAATGCAGCTTCAGATCTTTGATTTTCAATTGGAGACTTATTTGGCCATTCCAAAAATTTTCATCTATTGCGCATATGACATCTACTTTTTGTTTATTTTTTAGAAGGTCTATTTTATGACCAAGATTAAATCCTATACCGTCAATTTTTAAGGATTCTTCATTTTTAAATAATTTACACTTCAAATGCTCATTTTCTTTACCCACTGCTTTTGCAAAGCCTGTATCCTGAAGTGCGTTTATCCTGAAGACCGGATTCATGTTCTTCGGGCCAAAAGGGCCAAATTGTTTTAGTATCCTGAAAAACTTAGGAGTAATGTCATTCAACTTTATTTCGCTGTCATAAATTTGTTTTTGAACAAGTTGATGGTCTTCTATTTGGTCGGAAACGACCTCTTCGAACTTTTTTCTGAAGCGGCTGTAATTTTCTTCTTTTATGGTGAGACCGGCAGCGTATTTATGGCCACCAAATTGTTCAATATATTCTGATGATGCTTCTAATGCATTATAAATATCGAAGCCCAAAACAGATCTTGCAGATGCCGCAAGATAATCTCCACTTTTAGTGAATACCAGCGTTGGTCTGTAATAGGTTTCAGTGAGTCGAGACGCCACAATACCTATAACACCTTTATGCCAGGATTCGTTATAAACTACTGTTGTTTTGGTCTTTTCTTCTTTTAACGACTTAATTTGTTTAAGTGCTTCAAGGGTTATATTCTGATCTGTCGTCCGTCTGTCAAGATTATAAGCTTCAATGGCTTTTGCTTTTTCATTGGCTGTATTCTGGTCTTTTTCAATTAATAGATTTACAGCTTCAAGTCCGTGTTCCATCCTGCCGGCAGCATTTATCCTTGGACCAATAATAAATACGACATCAGTTATATTGAAATCATCTTTTTTGACCATGCTCATCAAGGCTTTGAAGCCTGGTCTGGGGTTATCGTTCAAAATTTTCAGGCCATGGTAGGCAAGTATTCTGTTTTCGCCGGTAATTGGAACAATATCTGATCCTATGGCTGTGACAACCAAGTCCAAATAAGGTAATAATTCTTCGAAAGGCCTGTTATTATTCTTATGTAAAGCATGAATCAGTTTAAAACCTATTCCACATCCACAAAGTTCTTTGTAAGGATAATTACAATCATCTTGTTTAGGGTCCAAGACAGCCACTGCCTTTGGTATTTTAGAACCCGGTCTGTGGTGATCACATATAATAATATCAATATTTTTGGACGCGGCATACTCTACCTTATCCATGGCTTTAATACCACAATCCAGGCAGATTACCAAACTTACATTTTTTTTTTCTGCATGGTCAATACCCTGAAAGGATAAGCCATAGCCTTCCTTGTATCTGTCGGGCACATAAGCCAGACAATCGGCATTCATATCTTTGAAATAGCTGTAAACCAGTGCTACGCTTGTAGTACCATCTACATCGTAGTCACCATAAATAAGTATTTTTTCACCACTCTCAAGTGCTTCTTCTATTCGCTCAACCGCTTTTTTCATGTCTTTCATTAAAAAAGGGTCATGAAGATTATCAAGATTTGGTCTGAAAAAAGCCTTGGCCGCATCATAATCGAGAATATCTCTTTGCACCAATAACTCTGCTATAGGTCTCGAGACATTAATAGCAGACATCAGGTCTACTACATTCTTTTTATCTGGTTTTTCAATTTCTTCCCAAATCATGATTCAAAAATACTTTCTTTTTCGAGGAATGGTATATTCGGACTTAGAATTTCAGTAATCAGTTCTATAAGCTTATTTTCAAATGCTTCTAAAAAAGTTGTATCTATCAAATTACTTTTATGATGTTTGACAGGCATAAACCAACTTCCTAAATTTTTAAAGCTGATTATCCCGGCCTGCATTTCTGTATAATCAAAATTTTTGTGCATTAAATAGGCATAAAATAAAGTTTGAAATATTTTTGCCTTTTCTTCGTCGGATACAATTTCTTCAAAATCTTCAAACTTTAGGTCTGAGGTATTCGTAAAACCTGTTTTAAGATCTATAATTCTTAAGTTACCGTCACATTTGTCTATCCGGTCTATCTTTCCTTTCAGCTTAACTTCAAGTTTTGAAGTTGAAATCGTAGTCTCAAGATCCTTTTCGATTTCCAGTATTTCTATACGATGTCTTTGGAGTTTGTTTTTCTCTATTTCCAGAAACCGTTGGATATAAGATCTAGCAATTTCATATTGTATACGGTTTTGACCCTTTTGATATTCTTCGCTCGCGTAAAATTCACTGTAATTGTCTTTTAACCGCTTTTCAAAATTTTTTTCAAATACATCAATCTTATCAGTGGTGAGTGTACTATTATTTTTGTACAAATCTTCAAGGGTATTGTGTACAACTGAACCAAAATCTCTTGCATCTATAACATCATTAACACCTTTTTCCTCTTCAACTCTCAATATATATTTTTTGTAAAACCTTATCGGATTTGAAATATAAGTTGTCAATGCTGTTGGCGAGAATCCAATTTCGGCAAGCGCATTGAGTTGAACCATAATGTCTTTGTTTTTTTTAATCTCGATTAGATCTCTTTTTTTTAATGACGTATTCAAGGCAAAAGGGGCGTTGTAAATATTAATTTCAGGCTTTCTGAAAACCTCCAGATATGTTATGAACCTGCTTTTATCGCCCTTATTGAAGCCTGTTTGATCATTGTCGTAAATTAAAAAACAATTTTTGGTACGTTGAAGTAACCTGAAAAAGTGATAGGCATATATGGCGTCTTTTTCGGTATGCGTTGGTAAGCCGTAATCTTTTTTTAAACTGTATGTGATATAACTATGATCACTTTTTCCTGAAGGAAGAATACCCTCGTTAACGGAGGTCATTATTACATTTTCAAAATCCAGGAGCCGTGTTTCCAGCATACCCATGACCTGGATTCCAGTTGTTTTAGAACCTTTAAAGCTCAGCTTTTGCTCATTTTGCATATCTCTGAACAATAAAAGTGCGGCGGTGATATTTAGTTTGTCTTCCTGTCTTAGAATGGCCGATAATTGTGTAAAGAGGTATTGATAGCTGAGCAAAAACGGAGACTGATTATCAATTTGTAAAAGTCCATGGATCAATTCCTGAATTGAATCCAAAAAATGAATTGGATTGTCAAATATCTTAAAACATGCAGTAAGCTTTTCAACCGACGGATTGTTTTTGATGAGGTTTTGTAGTTCATCAAAATCTATATGGTTTATTCTATTTGACTCAAAGTAATAAAGAATTTGCTCTTTTTCTTTTAGATCGATGAAATTTAATGCATCTGAATTTAAGATAGATTTTAAAAAGCTGTATTTAATTTTATTTTTTGCCTCTTTTTGGAATGAAAAAAGTTTTTCAAAAAAATGGGCAAAAGGTGTCTGGCTAAGAGGTATCCCCATTGTTATGTTTACATCCTTAATATTATCAGGTACACTGTTCAGGATGGGGCTTATAAGATTTTCATCATTTAATACAATAGCAGTATTTTGGATCTGCTGAGGATCAAAATCATTCAGAATGGATGCAACAGCTTTTGCCTGTCCAACGTTTTTAGGTGTAGGAACGATGTTGACTGTCTTTTCATACGCATTAACCGTCTCCAGATTTATAAAATGATCTTTGTATTTGTCCCAGGCAGACAGGTATTTTTTTATAAAACGGTTTGCTGGATGATGTTTTTCTTCGAGAAAATCCTGATCAATATCCCATGCTATCTTAGCTTTCCCTTCTTTAAGAAAAGTTTCAAATATTTTTTCTTCGGCTTTGTTTAAGGCATTAAAACCTATGAAAAGTAAATTTTGATCAAATTGTAAATTTTCTGTTTTTTCACAGGCCTGCCTGTATGCCAGACCCTGATAGGCCTTGTGATCTTTTAAAAGTAAGGTTTTAAATTTCTTATACAAATGTGGCAGCCTTTCCCAAAAGGCGATATAGGATTTTATAAGGTCCGTTTTATGCTCTCCAAAATAATATAATTCTTTAAGGGCCTTGTGGTGTTCAAAAAAACCATCGGTATCTATTAAAAACCTGTCAATTTCATTGAAATCTGATAGTAGGGTAGAACCCCATCCATAAAAAGATTCAAAGCTCTCATCGTCTCCCTTCATGCTGTTATTTATGTGGAATAAACGCAAAAGCAACGCTTGTTTATTCAAAATTTCAAGACCGGACAGCCTTTCAATAAAGCTCACAATATCAATAATTTCAGGAAGCCAAATTGTATTCTTTTGCCTGGTGAAAGCAGTTCTCAATGCCGCAGCAGCACGTTTACTTGGCAATACAACCAGCGTTTTGTTTGCTGCATTTTTATAATCATTTACATAGTATTCTACAAACCTGTCTAAAAACTTTTGCATAGTTTAAAAATAAAAAAAACCGACTCAATTGAGGCGGTCTTTAAATCTTATTTTTTAAAAAATTATTTCATCAAATTGATTTCAACTCTTCTGTTTTGTGCTCTACCAGCTCTAGTGCTATTGTCCGCAATTGGTTTTTCTTCTCCGTATCCCATAACTTCCAATCTATCGCTATCTACACCATTTGAGGTTAGGTATTCGTAAACAGCCTGTGCACGGGATTCAGATAACTTTTTATTACTTTCTGCTCTTCCAACACTATCTGTGTGTCCTTCAACAGAAAATCTGGCATTAGGATATTCAGCCAGAATGTTTAAAATTGCAGCTAAAGCTTCCTGGGAATCTTCGGTGATTTCAGATTTTCCAGTAGCGAAATTTACTGTTTTGGCATATTCATTAAGTTCTTTTTGTACCTCTTCGGTAACTTTTGGACAACCATTATTATCCGTAATACCGGCAACATCAGGACATTCGTCATCTTTATCCAATACCCCATCGCCATCTGTATCCGGCCAAGGGCAACCATTGTTTCCTGAAGGACCAGCCTGATTTGGACAATCATCCAGTTTGTCAATTAAACCATCTTTATCAGCATCAGGACAGCCTTGATTTTCTGCTGAACCAGCCTCGTTCGGGCACTCGTCTTTAGTGTCATCTATACCATCACCGTCTGAGTCGGCACAGCCGTTAAATTCAGCACTGCCAGCAGTATCAGGACAGGCATCATCCTTATCAGGAATACCATCGCCATCGCCATCAGGGCATCCATTGAATTCTTCCAGACCTGGCGTATCTACGCACTCATCATACTTATCATAAACACCATCTCCATCTGTATCTTTTCCTCCGAATGAAAATTTAACACCGATTCTGTGTTGAAAAAGATCAAAATCAGGTGCCTCGAAAGCAGCTTTGTAGGAAGTATCAACAGTCAAAGCAAATTGGTCACTAAGCCAAAAGTTCACCCCTAAGTTTGTATTGAAAGTGCCAGCTCCGTTCTCGTCTAGTGAAAAATAACCAAGACCAATACCAGCATAAGGATCAAACCATCCAGTATTTATAATGTCTTTAAAGTTATATTGAATAGTTCCGTCAATATTAAACCAGCTTAGTCGGTCTGCTTCAACCTGTCCTAGTCTGTCTATTCTGTTAATGGAACCTGAAAGCTCAAAGCTGATACCATCACCTATATATCTTGTGACGCCAACACTTGAAATGGAAGTGATATAATTCCAGTTACCAGTTTCAAAGAATAGATCTTCACCAAAACTTGAAGAAGCAATCCTACCGTCTGGTGTTACTATATCTGCACCAGTCGGATAAAAGTCCACGGCATTAGTTCCAATAAAAACTGACCAGGGATTGTTTTCGTCCTGAGCCTGTGTATTTGTCAATCCAAAAACAAGGATTGTCAAAAACAATATTTTGCTAAAATATTTCATATCAATAATAATTTTACAAATTACATTTGCAAATGTAACATTAATTTCATCAGAATGCTTAAATAACTTTAAGTTTCTTGCCTACCCTGATAAAGGCGTTTACAGCTTTATCCAATTGATTTTTATCATGAGCAGCTGATAATTGTACCCTTATCCTAGCTTTTTCTTTTGGCACAACCGGGTAGAAAAAACCAATAACATAGATGCCTTCCTCTAAAAGATCAGCAGCCATTTGCTGTGAGAGCTTTGCATCATACAACATCACAGGAACAATTGCTGAATCTCCATCTATGATATCAAAACCAGCTGCTTTCATTTCTTTCTTGAAGTAATTTGTATTTTCTTCAAGTTTATCTCTAAGGCTGTTGTCCTTATTTAAAAGTTCAAAAACTTTTAGAGAAGCGCCTACTATAGCAGGAGCTAGCGAGTTAGAAAAGAGGTAAGGTCTGGACCTTTGTCTTAGTAATTCGATCAAATCTTTTTGCCCAGTAGTATAGCCTCCCATTGCGCCACCAAGGGCTTTTCCTAATGTCCCGGTTATAATATCAACTCTTCCAAGAACATCTTTAACTTCTGGCGTACCTATTCCGTTTTGCCCAATAAATCCGGTTGCATGGCATTCATCGATCATTACAAGGGCCTCATATTTGTCTGCTAGATCGCATATGTCATCAAGAGGAGCTACAAGACCATCCATAGAAAAAACACCATCAGTTACAATGAGCTTGTGTCTGGCACCGTTCTTATCTGCCTCCTGTAGTTGTTTCTCCAAATCGGCCATATCACCATTGGCATATCTGTATCTCGCAGCTTTACACAAACGTACACCATCTATGATCGAGGCATGGTTTAAAGAATCGCTTATTATGGCATCTTCTTTAGTTAACAGGGGTTCGAATACACCACCGTTCGCATCAAAACATGCAGCATACAAAATTGTATCTTCGGTCCCGTAAAAATCGGCAATAGTATGTTCTAGTTTCTTATGGATATCCTGAGTACCGCAAATAAACCTAACACTGGACATGCCAAAACCATGAGAGTCCAGGGTGTCTTTTGCAGCCTGAATGACTTCTGGATGAGAAGATAAGCCTAAATAGTTATTAGCACAAAAATTCAAAACTTTTTTCCCATTGTCCAAGGTTATTTCTGCACCCTGTGGAGAAGTGATTATTCTTTCTTTTTTAAATAATCCTTCTTCTTTTATATTGGAAATTTCGTTTTCCAATTGAACTTTTAATTTATCTGAAAACATATATGATATTTTATAAGGTCTTAATGTAAATATTTTTGCGAATATACACTAAAAATGCTGATTTTATTGAAAATCCCATAGCCTCTAAGGCGACTTTATATCTTGTTAATTGGTTTAAGTGGCTCTCTCTTTCTATGCCTGTTTTGTAGTCAATAATTACAGCATCATCATCTTTAATGCACACCCTGTCCGGACGAAGTAATTCACCATTATCAACCAGATCCATCTCATTGTAGACGGACCAATGGTTTTTAAAATAATCACTGAGTTCAGAATGCTCTAAGACTTCAATCACCTTCAGCCGTGTCTCATCATCGGCATCAATTTTTTTGATATCATCTCTGCGTTTTATCTTTTGCAGGATTTCATGGACTTTTTCACCATATATCTGCTCAATATTGTCAGACTTTGTTATAGTTTCGTTCGCTGTAAGTGTGTCGTAAAATCTTTGGATGTCAAATGAAAGAAAAGCTGCTTCATCTTTTTCAAGTGATTTATTGCTGACATCTTTTGATGTTTTTATTCCAAAATTATACTTATTACTTTCCTCATCATAAATGCCTTTGTTTATCAAAAAATCTTTTAGAAGCAGTTCAAAACTGTAGTCTTTTGAATGCGTAATGGGCTGAGAAAGAATGTATAAGTGTTCTACCGGTCTCGTCATAGCTACGTATGCTGTATTCATACTGGCGAGCTCCTGCTTGCTCGTATTTTTAAGGTAAATTTCCTCAGTCTGCGGGCTTAAATGACGTATACTTTTTGATATTGAACTGTAGAAAAAAGGTATGCCATAGTCAGATTCATTCAATCCAATCCAGTCTTCAGCATGTCTTAGGTCAGCAAGAATTCCATTAGCATCTGCCAAAATCACTACTGGAAACTCCAGACCCTTGCTTTTGTGCACGGTCATGATCTTAACAGCCTCCGTGTCTTCTGAGCCGGTAATACTTTTGCTGCCTTTTTTTTCTTCCCAATAGTCCAGAAAGTCTTCAAGATCATTTGATTTTGATTTTGCAAATTCAAATGCTTCATCAAGAAAAAACTGTATGTATGCATTGGCTTCCTGACTTATTCCTATTACCCTTAAAGCATACTCTAACTTATCATAAAGCGATAATTTATTAAAATAACTAAGGTTAAAGTTGATACCTTTATTTTTTAAATACTTGATAAGTTCCTCAAGTTTTTTATTTTTTATGGTTTTTAGTTCTCTAAAGTCGGATGGGATGTTATAATTATTATCCCAGAGTAATATGAAATTTACGAAGGATTCTTCTGTGTTTTCTTGAATAAAGATCAAAAATTTAACCAATAGCTGAACTTTAGCATCTGAATTAATCAACAAAGATTCCTGAGATACAACCGGAATAGGATTTTCAAGGTTGTTGAAAGCTTCCGAAATCTTTATGCCATCTTTATTCTTTCTTACCAAAATGCAGATTTCGTCTAATGTAAAACCATTATCAACATTTTCCTGGATAATATTTTTAAGCACATTTATCTGGTGCGCCAGTTTTTCATCTTTATTATCGATTTCGGGCAGAAAGTTGATTTCAACATAACCACCTTCGTTTTTTTCATTTTGAGCGACGTTATTAAACAATTCTGAATGATCCGGATTGCTGAGTTTTCGACTTGCAAATTCAAAAAATGCATTGTTGAAAGAAACAATTTCCTTAGCACTTCTCCAATTATCCTCCAAAACATTTTTAGTGGCATTTATACTGAAAGGATTTTTTCGGTGTTGGGACAGGTCTAAAAATTGTTTAGGATCGCCACCACGCCACTCATAAATAGACTGCTTGACATCGCCAACCAGAAAAAGACTACCTTTTGTGTTGTCTGTGTGCTCACCTGTAATTGCATTGTCTACAAGGGGAATCAAATTGTTCCATTGTAAAGTTGAAGTGTCCTGGAATTCATCAATAAAATAGTGTCTGAACTTTTCTCCCAATCTTTCATAAATGTAAGGCACAGGCTGGTCTTTGATTTCTTTGCTGATAATTCTATTGAAGTCATTCACAAACAAGATTTCACTTTCTTCTTTTATGGTATTGAGGTGCATCTGTACTTCTCTGATCATAGCGAGCGGCACAAAGTTTTTTAAAACCCTGTCTGAAAGGTGGTATTCAAGACTTTTTGACTTGGATTCTAAAAATAAACTTTCAATTTCAGGTCTGATGCTGTCTATAGACCTTTTCAACTCATCTTTAGTACTCTTGTTGTAGAGCTCAGTATTTTCAATATCATGCCAGTTGGATCCAAATTCACTAAGGATTTTTTCATTTTCAATAATATTATTGAAATATTTGGAAATATAGTTGCCTTTGAAATCATTTGGAGCCACATCATGTTTTTCAATCAATTCAAAAAACTGAAGAGCAATTCTTTTCAAATCCCTCTTTATTTTGTTTTGGTACTCAATGATTTTGTACTTTATCTTTTTCAGATCTTTAAGTTCAATGCTTTTTATCTTATCAATGGCCTCAAAATTTTTCTCATTTACGAGAAGCTCGGCATAATTTGTAAGGTCTTTTTGAATATTTCCGCTTTTATTGTTGTTTATTTTATAGCTTATGAATTCAATGAGCCAGGAAGTCAGTTCTTCATCTTCGCCAACTTCATCAATGAGCTTTTCTATGGCTTTGTCAATGTATTGTTGATGATCCAGCTCTACTTCAAAGTTCTGCGATAGCTTTAAATCTTTAGCAAAGGTTCTGATTATTCTATGGTTAAAACTATCTATTGTAGATACTTCAAAGTTTGAATAGTTGGGTATGAGATATTTTAAAACCCGAAGACTTTTTTGCTGAACTTCCTCCGGTGTCAGACTCGTTTCTTCACACACTTTTTCTAATAAACTCCTGTGATCCTGTGTTAAGTCCAGGCCTGAAAAATACTTTAAAGCCTCAACGATTCTGTGTTTCATTTCAGCTGCCGCTTTGTTGGTGAAGGTTATGGCCAAAATGTTTTGAAAAGCAAAGCTTTGATTTTGGGTAAGTAGAATTTTTAAGTATTCCTTGGTTATAGTAAAAGTTTTACCCGAACCGGCAGAAGCATCGTAGATATAAAATGATGAGTTTTCCAATTAAAAAAATTTGAGTTCTAAGTTAATTATTCCAACTTAATTATATTCATTTTTAGCATTAAATCAAGTCATAGAATTTATCTTTGTAAAAAAATAAACCATGAAATTTATAAAATTTGTTTTCGTTTCAATTTTAGCCTTTGCAGTTGGTTGTAATGATCCACAGCCCGAAGAAGCCAAGGCCTTTGACCAAAAAATGACTGAAGCCATTGAAATCCATGATGAGGTCATGCCAAAAATGGGAAAACTCACAAAATTAATTTCAAGTCTGGAAGCCAAAGTGGACAGTACGAATGCTGAAGTATACAAGCCTGCCATACGAGATCTTAAAAAAGGGCATGATATGATGATGGACTGGATGAAGGATTTTGGGGATGAATTCAGTAAGACCGAAATCAATGATGGTATAAAATTAGAAGATGTAGATAGCCTTAAAGCAAGGTTGAAAGCCATTGAGATTTCGAAAAAAGAAGCTGAAGACATGAAAGAGCAGGTGATGATGGCTATAGAGAATGCAGAAGCTCTTTTGAAAGAGTAATTCAGTGCACTAAATCTTAAAATTAACCTGAAATATGACTTTAAATTTCAGTTACATCAACCTGTTTTTTTTAGTCATATTTGGGGTTAATCTATCGAACGCTCAGGATGAGCCAAAGGTATCATATCTCAAATCCGGCATTCAGTTCAACAAGAACAGCAGAAATAATTTTTACTTTGAAGAAGTTGATTATGCTTTTGACATCAATACTTTCAAATACCAGCGCTTTTATAAGCTTAGAGATTTAGGACGATGGGAGTTCATAGCAATTCCTCAGTTACAATATCAGTACATCCGGCATCAGCTGTTAAATAAATTCTTTGTTCAGGAATTCAACTATGGGGAAAATTTCCTTGAATTCAGAGAACGGTTTATGAAACCAAAGACCATATCATTTTTTGCTTTCGAAATCGGATTTCAGCTTAGACGAGAGATTTTCTCAGCACTTCATTTCGAATTTACAGCAGGTTTGGGTGCGGGTTATATAGATACAGAAACGGAGCGTGTAGCCAGGGGTTTTACCTTTCTGGAGAATTTATCTTTTGGGTTGGCTTTACCCTTGAAATCGAACGAAATTTACTTAGGATTTCTGTTTAATCATATTTCAAACTTCAACACCCAAATTCCGAACAGCGGATATAATTCTTTGGGCTGGGAATTGGGATTTCGGTTTTAATCCGGCTTTTTTTCAAGAATATTGGACTTATAGCTCTAAAAATCAGAAGAAAATATGGTTAAGAGACAAGTTTTGTTACTTTTGCAAAAAATTTTTGAAAACAATTAATTATGTCAGGAAATAGAACATTTACCATGTTAAAGCCGGATGCGGTAGAAAAAGGCCACACAGGTGCAATATTAAACCAAATTAATGAGGCGGGTTTTAGAATTGTAGCCATGAAGAAAACACAGATGACTACAGCAGACGCTCAAACTTTTTATGCCATACATAAAGAGCGTCCGTTTTTTGGAGAACTTGTTGAGTATATGACCAGAGGACCTATAGTAGCCGCGATCTTGGAGAAAGACAATGCTGTAGAAGATTTTAGAGCTCTTATTGGTGCAACAAATCCTGCTGATGCTGCAGAAGGCACAATTAGAAAAAAATACGCTGACTCCATCAGCGAAAATGCTATACACGGCAGTGACAGCGATGAAAATGCAGAAATTGAAGGTGCATTTCACTTTTCCGGGAGAGAAATGTTTTAAATAATTTTGCTTTTAAGCCATTAAAGCCATCTCAGATTCTGGGATGGTTTTTTTATTCCTTTTTTGAAATATAAGCTTTTGATAAATTCTTGCTTAACACTTTGACTTTAATTAGCTTTGATGACAAATACGAAATCGATTTCGAAAAATATTATTTATGGAAGAAGCATACGTAAAGCATGAAGTTAAAGACAAGATTGCAACAATAGAATTTTTTCACCCCAAAAGCAATTCCTTACCAGGTAAGATACTAGCTGAACTGGCTCAAACCATTACAAAAATGGGATTAGACGATGAGGTTTTGGTTATAGTTTTAAAATCAGGAGGAGATCGCGCCTTTTGTGGTGGGGCCAGTTTTAACGAGTTGGTTGCTATAGACGATGAAACGACCGGTAAGAAATTCTTCAGTGGTTTTGCCAATGTGATCAATGCCATGCGAAAGTGTCCAAAGTTTATCATTGGTCGTGTACATGGAAAAACCGTTGGAGGTGGTGTTGGTGTGGCTTCTGCTATGGATTATTGTTTGGCTACAAAGTATGCCGCTGTAAAACTCAGTGAGCTCAATGTGGGTATTGGTCCTTTTGTAGTTGGTCCGGCTGTCGAACGTAAAATGGGAGTAAGTGCAATGTCCCAAATTGCAATAAGCGCCAATACTTTTTTTGACGCAAGCTGGGCTAAGCAGAAAGGCCTTTATGCCGATGTGTTTGATACCGTTGAAGAACTCGATGAAGCTGTTTATGCTCTGGCAAAACAACTTTGTACCTATAATCCTGAAGCAGTAAAACATATGAAAAAGATGTTCTGGCGTGGCACAGAAGACTGGGATCAGCTCCTCATGGAACGTGCAGAGATCAGCGGTAAGTTGGTGTTGAGTACGTTTACGAAGGAGAAGTTGGCATCTTATCGATAACCATCCGCGCAGGAGGATGTCTCATTTTGTTAGTGTGCTTAATTTTGATAATTATTTACATTAAAGAATATGAATTATTATGTTTACGTTATGACAAATAAGCAAAATAAGGTTCTATACATCGGATTAACAAATAATATTGAAGAACGGGTGAAGGAACATAGGTTAAAGGTTTACCCAAAATCTTTTACAGCTAGGTACAATTGTGATAAACTCGTTTACATAGAAGAATATGAAGATTCTGCAGAAGCATCGAAAAGAGAAAGACAATTTAAGAAATGGAACAGAGCATGGAAAATTGAGTTAATTGAAGAGATTAACCCAAGTTGGATTGATTTATCTGAAAATTGGAATTTAGACCTTAGTAAAACAAGATTAAGAATATAGGCGGAACTAGATTTCCGCTTTCGCGAAAATTTATGATTTACAAATTCAAAAACCACATCCCCGTCATTCACCCTAGCAGCTTTGTCCACCCGCAAGCAGTCGTAACCGGTAATGTAATTATTGGTAAGAACTGTTACATTGGACCTGGTGCAGCCATTCGTGGCGATTGGGGTGAAATTATATTAAAAGATGGTGTAAATGTTCAGGAGAATTGTACAGTTCATATGTTTCCGGGAAAAAGTATTGTTCTTGATGAGAGCGCACATGTAGGTCATGGCGCTATCATTCATGGTGCTAATCTTGGCAGAAATTGTATGATTGGGATGAATGCTGTAGTTATGGATGATGCAGAAATAGGAGAAGAATCAATTGTCGGCGCTATGGCCTTTATCAAAGCAGAAACCAAAATTCCACCACGTAGTCTTGTCGTTGGTAATCCCGGTAAGATCATAAAACAAGTTTCAGACGAAATGATTGCCTGGAAGACGGCGGGAACTAAGCTATATCAGCAGCTACCAGTAGATTGTCATGAAAGTCTGGAAGAGGTTGAACCATTGCGAGAAATCCCCAAAAACCGCCCCAAACAAGAGAATTTTTATAAAACACTGAATGAGTTCTTAGAGGGTAGAAAGTAGTGGAAAGTTAATAAGTATTATAAATACAGAATAGAACTTAGCGCCTTTGCGAGTTAAAAAGGATTAAAACATGAGTAAGAAGACTAACACAACAGAAAAAGTAGATTTTAAACTACCCAAAATGGGCGAAAGCATCACCGAAGGAACTATTCTTAACTGGCTGGTTGAAGAAGGTGATAGTTTTGAAGAAGGCGATATCCTCGTTGAAGTCGGCACCGATAAGGTAGATAACGAAGTGCCAGCACCATTTTCAGGTGTTTTAGTCAAAAAAAATTATGAACCTAAAGATGTGGTTAAAATTGGAGAAGCCATTGCGATTTTACAAGTTGTAGAAGGTTCAACAAATTCTAAACCAAAACCTTCTGAACCAAAAACTTCAACTCAATCACAATCTAAAAAACCAATTTCAACACCACAAAAAAGTCAACCAACTTCGCAGCCTAATCAAGTTTCTTCCACTTGGACAAACACAAACAGAGGGAATTATTTCTATTCTCCATTAGTTGAAAAAATTGCCAAAGACTATCATATCAGTTATGAAGAACTAGCCAGAATTCCTGCTACCGGTGCCAACGATAGACTGAGGAAATCAGATATTTTCAAATACATCGAAGATGGCAGACCAGCACAATTTGCGCAACCTGTTTTCTCGCCAAGTACTGGCTTTCAAGTTCCGGATTTAAAATTTGACAAAGGCAAAGGCCAAATAGTTGAAATGGACCGAATGCGACAGATGATTGCAGACCACATGGTCTATTCTAAGCACGTCTCACCGCATGTCACGGCCTACGTTGAAGCGGACTTGACCAATATGGTAAATTGGCGAAATGAAAACAAAGCCGATTTTCAAAAACGAACCGGAGAAAAATTGAGTTTTACACCTCTTTTTATTCAAGCAGTAACCAAAGCCATTCAGGATTTTCCAAAAATTAATTCCTCTTTGGATGGGAATCATATCATTGTAAAAGATGAAATTAATATTGGCATGGCCACAGCTTTACCCAATGGGAATTTGATCGTACCAGTTATCAAAAACTCAGATCAAAAAGATTTGGAACAGCTGGCTAAGGAGGTAAACGTATTAGCATCAAAAGCCAGGGATAACAAATTAAGTAGCGATGAAACCAAAGGCAGTACATTTACCATTTCTAATGTGGGAACGTTTGGAAGCTTAATGGGAACACCGATTATTAATCAACCCGAAGCGGCTATTTTGGCAACGGGGATCATCAAAAAACGCGCAGAAGTCATTGAGAAAGAAGACGGAGATACCATTGAAATCCGTTCCATGATGTATTTGTCTTTGTCCTTTGATCATAGAATTGTAGATGGATTCTTAGCCGGAAGTTTTTTAAGACGGATTGCGGATTATATGGAAGCATATTAATTTCACGCAAAGGCCGCAAAGAAAAAAAACGCAGAGACCGCAAATTAAAATAATTACATAGGGTTTTTATTATGACAGAAAATGAAATTTCATATAAAGTAATAGGTATAGCAATTAAACTTCATAATGAGTTAGGCCCAGGTTTACTTGAGTCTGCTTATGAAGCAGCTTTAAAATATGATTTAGAAAAGGCTGGCTTAGAAGTCAGTCAACAAGTGTCTATGCCATTTATTTACAAAGAAATTAAAACTGATATTGGCTATAGGTTAGATTTACTTGTCGAAAACAAATTAATAATTGAGGTTTAAATCTTTAGAGAAATTAGGACCAGTACATTTTGCTCAACTCCTAACATATTTAAAACTATCAGATAAAAAATTAGGCCTATTAATAAATTTCAACACCAAATTATTGAAAGATGGTTTTCACAGAATAGTAAATAATTTATGAAACGACTCAGTGCGCTTTGCGAAATGCTTAGCGCGCTTTGCGTGAAACAAAAACAAAAAAATGAATAAACAAACGATACTAAAAGCATTTAAAAACCTTGTTACTGCCAAATATATGGCTGAATTGTATGAAGAGAATTTTAAGGTAGTCTCCAAATACGTTCACGCCACCTCCAGAGGTCATGAAGTCATTCAAACTGCTGTAGGCATGCAACTTCAACCTCAGGATTACGTTTATCCTTACTATCGTGATGACGCCATGTTGCTGGCAATCGGCATGCAGCCTAAGGATTTGATGCTTCAACTCTTAGCCAAAAAAGACGATCCGTTTTCAGGAGGAAGAACCTATTATTCGCATCCGAGTTTAAGAGATGAGGATAAACCGAAAATCCCTCACCAAAGTTCAGCAACAGGCATGCAGGCTATTCCTTCAACCGGAGCAGCCATGGGTTTTTGGTACAAGGAAAAAGTTGACATAGATACTGAAAAAGCAGTAGTTGTATGTTCTTTAGGCGACGCTTCAGTGACTGAAGGCGAAGTAGCTGAAGCTTTTCAAATGGCAGCTTTAAAACAATTACCTATCATTTATCTGATCCAGGACAACGAATGGGACATTTCTGCCAACGCAAAAGAAACCCGTGCCCAAAATGCATTTGAATACATCAAAGGATTTAAAGGTATAGAAGCTGTTAGCATAGATGGAACTGATTTTGGAGAGTCTTATTCTGCTTTGGAAAAGGTTATTACTACCGTTAGAGAAGAACGGCGTCCGTTTTTGGTTCATGCCAAATGTCCATTGCTTAACCATCATACTTCTGGTGTTAGAATGGAGTTTTACAGGGATGATCTGGACGAATCCCGTCAGCGAGACCCATACCCAAAGTTTGTAGAATTAATGAAGGCTCACGATTTTTCGAAAGAAGAGATTGATAAGATCGAAAATGAAATCAAAGCTTCCGTAAAATCTCAATACGAAGAGGCCTTGAATTCAGAAGACCCCAAACCCGAAGATCTATTCACACATGATTTTGCACCAACACCTATCACAGAAGAAGTTGGCAAGCGTTCACCAGAAGGTGCCGAAAAAGTCGTGATGGTAGATTGTGCTTTATTTGCGATCGAAGAACTTATGCAGGAACATACAGAGTGTCTATTGTACGGTCAGGACGTAGGCGGTCGTTTAGGTGGCGTATTTCGTGAAGCGGCTACTTTAGCCCAAAAATTCGGAGATCATCGGGTTTTTAATACGCCTATTCAGGAAGCTTTTATAGTCGGTTCAACGGTTGGGATGTCAGCAGTTGGCTTAAAACCAATCGTTGAGGTACAATTTGCCGACTACATTTGGCCGGGGTTGAATCAGTTGTTTACTGAAGTCAGTAGAAGTTGCTATTTGTCTAACGGCAAATGGCCGGTATCGATGATTTTACGCGTACCGATCGGCGCTTATGGGAGTGGCGGACCTTATCATTCGTCTTCGGTAGAAAGTGTGGTAACCAACATCAGAGGTTTAAAAATCGCCTATCCTAGTAACGGTGCTGATCTAAAAGGTTTAATGAAAGCAGCTTACCATGACCCTAATCCAGTGGTCATTTTTGAACATAAAGGTTTGTACTGGAGTAAAGTCCCCGGCACAAAAGGCGCTACCAGCGTTGAGCCTGCAAAAAATTACATATTACCGTTTGGAAAAGCATGGGTTTTACAGGAAATATGGCCTAAAGATAACGAAGAAACCTTAAGCATCATCACTTATGGAATGGGCGTACATTGGGCAATGAATGCCTCTGAACAGCTAGGCATGAAAGATCAGATTGAAATCATTGATTTAAGAACGCTTTATCCACTTGATGAAGAGACGATTTACAAGTCAGTCCAAAAATGCAAAAAGTGTTTAGTCGTCACTGAAGAACCTTCCAATAATAGTTTTGCCAGAGCTTTAAGTGGAAAAATCCAGGAAGAATGTTTCACATACCTCGATGCACCCGTCATGACGATTGGTTCAGAAAATATGCCGGCTATTCCGTTGAATTCCACCTTAGAAGAAACAATGATTCCAAATACAGATAAGGTAATGGCAAAAATCGAGGAGTTGTTGAGGTATTAATGCTGAAAGTTAATTTTGAAAGTCCCAAGATTAGTCGTTTATGGCAAAAATTTGAAGATTTGAAAATGTGATGATTCGAGGATTAATATTCAAAATCTATGCACCTTTTCCTGAAGATTTACTAAGTAGTCGGTAGCTTTTAGCTATTAGTAAGCAGTTCTAACTTTTACTTTGTTAATTAGCCACTAAAGACTCTACTGATGGCAGGTGCACGAATGGTTTAAAATCATAAAATAATTTGTAAGATTCTTAAACAATTAAGAAATTATGAAACATTAAGGCTTTGAGGTTCATGTCTGCCGGCAGGCAGGTTTGCGTGAAACTTCCATCGGAAATAACTTGGCGACTTAGCGGCTTTGCGTGAGATTTAACAATCAGTGGGTAGAGGGTAGTCAGCAGAGGGTAGTTTTAAATTCTAACTTTATACTTTGTACTTGGTACTAGAAAAAATTAAGACTTTACGTGAAAGTTGACAAAAAAACTTTCAAACTTTCTAGCACAAAAAATGAATATCAAGGCTACCCTGATTTTTATGCATCTTACTCATACATTCGTTAATTTTGCACTCAAAACTTTGCTATGATGCTCAAAAACGAACTCTCAAAATCCACAAGTCCCTATCTTCTTCAACACAAAGACAATCCAGTGCATTGGCAGGAATGGAGTGATGAGGTTTTAGAAATGGCGAAAGCACAGAATAAATGTCTGATCATAAGTGTGGGATATTCGGCATGCCACTGGTGTCATGTCATGGTACACGAGTCCTTTGAAGACCATGAAGTTGCTGAATTAATGAACACGCGTTTTGTCAACATCAAAATAGACAGAGAGGAGCGACCAGCGATAGCTGAGATTTATATGGATGCCGCTCAGATTTTAACCAGTCGTGGCGGATGGCCTTTGAACGCTTTTGCATTGCCCGATGGTAAACCTTTTTATGCAGGGACTTATTTTCCAAAGGAAAACTGGAAAATGGTCTTGAAAAATATTGCTGAAGCTTATGAAGAACAACCAGGTAAGATCATTAAAACTGCAGAAAGACTAACCGAAGGATTGAATAACGATGAGTTGATGTTCGAAAAAGTCGACGAAACTGACTTAAATGAAAAGACTTTAAAGCGATATTATCAAAACTGGTTTAATGATATTGATTTTGAATTGGGCGGACAGGATAAAGCACCAAAGTTTCCTATGCCTTGCATTTGGGAGAGCTTGTTAGAGTATACTGCTATTTATAAAGATCAGAGAGCAATAGAGGCAGTTGAGGTGACACTGGACCAAATGTTCACCAAAGGAATATTTGATTGGATTGGCGGAGGTTTTGCGCGCTACAGTGTTGATGAATATTGGTTTGCTCCTCATTTTGAGAAAATGCTTTACGACAATGCTCAATTACTTGCACTTTATGCTAATGCTTATAAGTATACCAAAAAGCAAGCCTATAAGAATTGTGTTGAGCAGTGCATTTCATATTTACTTGAGGAGATGAAAAGTGAGTCGATAGGTTATTATTCAGCTTTAGATGCAGACTCGGAAGGTGAGGAAGGTAAGTTCTATACCTGGACATATTCTGAATTAAAATCTTTATTAAATGAGGATGAATTTGATCTGCTTTGTGATTTTTTCAATCTCAAGCCGCAGGGAAACTGGGAAGACGGCCGAAATATTCTATCTCAGGTTAAATCAGTTTCAGAGCTTGCTTCTCAATTTGACAAACCTGAAACTGAGATCATAAATAAATTGCAGAACATCCGAATTTTCTTAAAAAAGCAAAGAAGTCATAGAGTAAAGCCTTCTGTAGATTTTAAACTTCTAACTTCACAAAATGCGATGTTGGTATTCGGTTTTGCAAAAGCTTTCCAGGCTATAAAAAACAAGGAATACAAAGCTCTTTCAGTTAGTCTATTGGATGAAATTATCTCACATGCCATTAGCCACGATAACAAAGTTAGCAGACTGATGGATAAACCTGAATCAACAGGATTTTTAGACGATTACGCCTTTGTCATAAAAGCAATGATTGAAGTTTATCAGATTACTTTTGAAATAAAATATCTTAAAACTGCTGATGCTCTTGTTAGAAAAGTTCTGGAAAATTTTTATGATAATTCGGCTCATTTATTTTTCTACACTCCGGAAAGTTCAAATTTAATTGTAAGAAAAAAAGAAATCAGTGACAATGTTGTGCCGTCTTCAAACGCAGTTATGGCAGAAAATCTTTGGATCCTGGGTCATATGCTGTCAGAAACGGAGTATGTAAACATCAGTAAATTAATGGTACAGAAAGTAGAACCGCTATTTGGAAAATATAAAATGTATTTCGCAACATGGTATAAAGTAAAGTTAGCACAATTAAAGTCACAGACCGAAATAGCAGTTACCGGAAATGAGGCCTTAAAATTTGTCGAAAAACTTCAGGAAGACTTTTTTCCTATAAGTCATTATTATGGCGGGAATGAGGAAAATTTGCCCCAACTTCAGCATAAAATAGACCAAAATCAGCACCGTTTTTTTGTTTGTAAACATCAAAACTGTTCAAATCCTGTAACGGATTTAAATGAATTTAAAATTTTGCTCTCTAAAATTGAAAATTAATTTTTTTTTGATTATTTTCAATTTTCCTCAATCCTTTGTAGTTCCTAAGCTAAGCCTAATTTAACATTTTTAAATCATTGAAAAACAGATAAATACATAATATCTTAAAAATCAGTTAACTTAGCTGAATGTTGAAAACTTGTTGAAAACACATCATAACTACAACGATTGATAGTGGAATATTTTTAGATATTTGTTAGTCCCAAAAATAAATAATTAATCAGAAAAACATCAAAATTATGAATGCAGTTGAGCCTATTTTGCAAGAAAACAAAGATAGATTTGTGATATTCCCTATACAACACCACGATATTTGGGAATGGTATAAAAAATGCGAAGCAAGTTTCTGGACGGCGGAAGAGATAGACTTACATCAGGATTTATCAGACTGGCAAAATAAATTAACTGCAGACGAACAATATTTTATAAAGCATATTTTAGCATTTTTTGCAGCTTCAGATGGAATTGTCAATGAAAACCTGGCTGAAAACTTCGTTAATGAAGTGCAGTACTCTGAGGCAAAATTCTTCTATGGTTTTCAAATCATGATGGAAAATATCCATTCTGAAACGTATTCGCTTTTGATTGATACGTATGTTAAGGACGAAAAAGAAAAAGATACCTTGTTTAAAGCTATAGAAAACTTTCCAGCCATTAAGAAAAAAGCAGATTGGGCATTAAAGTGGATTGAGAGTCCAAGCTTTGCTGAGCGTCTAATTGCATTTGCAGCTGTTGAAGGTATTTTCTTTAGTGGTGCCTTTTGTTCAATTTTCTGGTTAAAGAAACGTGGCCTTATGCCGGGTTTAACCTTTTCTAATGAATTGATTTCCAGAGATGAAGGTGTACATTGTGACTTTGCTGTACACTTACATAACAAGCACTTGGTAAATAAAGTACCTAAAGAGCGTATCAAAGAGATTATTGTTGACGCTTTAAACATCGAAAGAGAATTCATTACTGAGTCCTTGCCTGTGAGTCTTATTGGAATGAATGCGAAATTGATGACTCAGTATCTTGAGTTTGTAACAGACAGGCTACTTGTTGAATTGGAGTGTGAGAAAGTTTACAATGTCTCTAATCCATTCGACTTTATGGATATGATTAACCTTCAGGGGAAAACAAACTTCTTCGAAAAACGAGTTGGAGAGTATCAGAAAGCAGGTGTCATGTCCAAAGACAAAGAAAAAGACAATAAGATCAGTTTTGATGCGGACTTTTAGTCTTTAATTCAAAAGCAACAATATCATAATTAGCTTAGGCTAAACTAAATTAATCTATTAATCAATTCGGGCTTGTTGGTGTTCAAGGTCTGAAGTAAAAACTATTTACCAAAATGTATGTCATAAAAAGAAACGGTCAGAAAGAGCCAGTAATGTTTGATAAGATCACGGCGAGAATCAGAAAATTGTGTTATGGACTTAGTCCGCTTGTTGAACCGACGAAAGTCGCTATGCGGGTTATTGAAGGTTTGTATGATGGTGTAACCACAAGTGAGTTGGATAATCTGGCAGCAGAAGTTGCAGCAACCATGACCACAACACACCCGGACTATGCACAACTTGCTGCAAGGGTTTCTGTTTCAAACCTCCATAAAAATACAAAGAAAACCTTCAGTGAGGTCATGACTGATTTATATGAATATGTCAATCCTCATACCGGCAAAAAGGCGCCTTTGCTTTCAGATGAGGTTTATAAAGTTATTGTAGAAAATAAGGATATACTGGATTCAAGAATAATCTACAGTAGGGATTTTAATTATGACTACTTTGGTTTTAAAACGCTCGAGCGCTCATATTTGCTGAAAATTAACGGCAAAATAGCCGAGAGGCCACAGCATATGCTGATGCGTGTTTCTATAGGTATTCACGCAGATGATATTGAGGCAGCTTTGGAAACATACGACTTAATGTCCAAAAAGTATTTTACGCATGCTACCCCAACCTTATTCAATTCAGGAACACCAAAGCCACAAATGTCTTCCTGTTTTTTGTTAACAGCAAAAGAGGACAGCATAGACGGTATTTATGATACTTTGAAGCAAACCGCAAAAATTTCGCAGTCTGCCGGAGGAATAGGATTGTCTATACATAACATAAGAGCTACAGGATCTTATATTGCAGGTACAAATGGTACCTCAAATGGTATAGTGCCCATGTTACGCGTATTTAATGACACGGCAAGATATGTAGATCAGGGTGGTGGTAAACGTAAAGGATCTTTTGCTATTTATCTTGAGCCTTGGCATGCCGACATTATGAGTTTTCTTGATCTGAAGAAAAATCACGGTGCAGAGGAGTTAAGAGCAAGAGATTTGTTTTACGCCATGTGGATCTCCGACCTTTTCATGAAGAGAGTTGAAGAGAATGCCGAGTGGACTTTGATGTGTCCTAACGAGTGTCCTGGACTATATGACACTTACGGAGATGATTTTGAAGAGCTTTACACCAAATATGAGCAGGAAGGTCGCGGCCGTAAGACAATCAAAGCCAGAGAGCTATGGGAGAAGATATTAGAATCCCAGATAGAAACAGGAACACCTTATATGTTATATAAGGATGCAGCAAACAGAAAGTCAAATCAAAAGAATTTAGGTACTATTCGCTCATCAAATTTATGTACTGAAATACTGGAGTATACCAGCCCTGACGAGGTTGCTGTTTGTAATTTGGCGTCGATAGCTTTACCAATGTTTGTAAAAAATGGCGAATTTGACCATAAAGAGCTTTATAAAATCACAAAGCGCGTAATTAAAAATCTCAATAAGGTTATTGATCGTAACTATTATCCTGTAAAGGAAGCTGAAAATTCAAATATGAGACATAGACCCGTAGGTTTAGGTATTCAGGGACTTGCAGATGCTTTCATTTTGATGCGCTTACCATTTACAAGTGATGAGGCCAAAAAATTAAATCAGGAAATTTTTGAAACATTGTACTATGCTTCTGTAGAAGCTTCGATGGAATTAGCAAAAATTGAAGGTCCATATTCCAGCTTTGAGGGATCTCCGATAAGTCAGGGAGAGTTCCAGTATAACATGTGGGGTATAAAGGATGAGGAATTAAGTGGTCGTTGGGACTGGAAATCACTTAGAGAAAAGGTTATGGAAAACGGCGTCAGAAACTCATTACTTTTAGCACCTATGCCTACAGCTTCGACATCACAGATACTTGGTAATAATGAAGCTTTTGAGCCATACACTTCTAATATATATACAAGAAGAGTATTGTCCGGTGAATTTATTGTCGTCAATAAGCATCTGCTAAAAGATCTGGTTGAAAGAGACTTATGGACAGATGAGGTCAAAAATGCTATAATGAGGGCTAATGGTTCTGTTCAGCATATAGACATTATACCTGATGATATTAAAGAACTTTATAAAACGGTTTGGGAACTGTCTATGAAAGATATTATCGATATGAGCCGTCATAGAGGATACTTTATAGATCAGTCACAGTCCCTCAACTTGTTCATGGAAGGGGCTACTTTCGCAAAATTGACTTCTATGCACTTCTATGCCTGGAAAAGTGGACTCAAAACAGGAATGTATTATCTAAGAACAAAGTCAGCTGTTGATGCAATTAAATTTACTTTACAGAAAGAGACTAAATCTGCACCTCAACCACAACAACAAGAGCAACCAACAGATAAGCTTGCTCAGGCAAACGCGGATAAGCTAAAGCAGCACCAGGCAAAATCCAGTAAAGTTGCTACGCCAGATGAAGATGAATTATCCCCGGAAGAGCTAAAAGCTCTTATAGCTCAATCTAAAGCATCGGAAGGAGATGATTGCTTAATGTGTGGTTCTTAGTGAATTTTTTAAATGAGAATTATGTCCAGCCTCGAGGTCTATTGAAGCTTCGAGGTTTTTTTGTAATTACACTTAAAGCCGGTATAAAATTATTTAGAGATGGCTGATCAACGTTGATAAAACAATGAATATATAAGTAAAAATGACATTATAATCGTATGACAACTATAAAATAATATTTTTCTTAAAGTAAAGAATGGTAAATTAAAAATGTAACAAATAAAAAAATAAAAGGGGATAAAAAATCCCCTTTAAAAATAGATCAAAACCAAGTCATCTACAATTTAAGACTAAGGCATATTATCTAAAATGATACCACTTTTTTACTTTAGTATCAATTCCATAGCCGTAACCATAACCATAGTTATACTCATAGCCTTTTTTCTCATCTACAGCGTTTATAGCAATACCTATATTCTTTTGCATATTAAACTTGCTCAATTCTTTGATATGTCTTAATATTTTGAGCTCTGTAAAGTTTGCTCTTATCATGTAAATTATTGCATCAGCAAGGTTTACAATGGTTAAGGTATCTGTAACCAACATCGTAGGTGCAGTATCAACAATTACATAGTCGTAAACCTCTCTAGCCTGTTTTATCAATTCTTCTATTCTTCCATTATTAAGAAGCTCAGATGGATTTGGAGGGATTTCACCAGAAAGAATAATATCAAAATTTAATTCTTTTTCTGATTTAAAAATAACATCATTAAGTTCTAAATTCTTATCTACTAAAAAAGATGATAGACCAATATTTTTCTTAGATACACCTAAATAATTATGGAGCTGAGGGTTTCTTAGGTCACAACCAATAAGAAGTGTTTTGTGATTATTTGAAGCAAAAACTGAGGCACTGTTTATGGCCGTAAAAGTTTTACCTTCTCCCTTTGTACTAGATGTAGAAAAAATAACCATACCATTATTATCTATTCCTTTTTCATCAGTAACTAGATAAGACATGTTTGTCCTTAAAATTCTAAAAGCTTCAGCTACATTAGAATTATCTGTGGCTTGGATAATTTTGCCGTCATATTCTTTGTTTACCGGAATCTCTGCAATAATTGGAATATCTAGCTTTGCCTGTATTTGTTCTTTTGAAGTGACTTTTGTATCAAAAAGGTACATGATATACAAAATACCGATAGGAAAAGCTAAGCCTATTACGAGACCTGCAAGATATACAACGTTACCTTTAGGGCTTACAGGAGTTCCTTCGGTATATGCGAAGTCTACAACTTTTGCAGTAGGAGCGGTAATTGCTGAGGCTAATGCTGCTTCAACTTGTTTTTGTAGTAGAAATATATATAGGTTTTCCTTTACTGCTTGTTGTCTTTGAATTTCACGGGCAATTTTTTCTTTCTCAGGTATTGCCTTGATATTGGAATTGAATTGTCTTTCTCTTTTGCTCATATTCTGAAGAGAAATCTGTATTGTTTCAATATAATCCTCTATCGACTCTTTAATGCTGTTATTCAAATCTCTGAGTTGACCGGAAATTGCCAAAACAGTGGGGTCTCTTTCAGTTGATGATGCTAATAATTTGTTTCTCTCCTGAACTAGCATATTATATTGAGCAATCAGAGCACTTGCATTTGCATCTCCTAAACCAGAATTACTACCTGGTAAAAGAGAGTAGGCTGAGTTATTCTTAATTTCCTCCTGAAGAAATCTGGAAATCTGCAATTGATTCTGAAGTTCAGATTTCCTTTGTTCTGCTTCAGAGTAGGTGTCAAAAATTGCTCCAGACCCACTGCTTATGTCTATATAGTCCTTAGTTCTTTTAAAATCAACAAGGTTCGTTTCTACAGAGTCTAATTCACTTTCAATCATGGCAAGCCTTTCTGTAACAAATTCAACAGTTCTTTCTGCAACTCTACCATCGTCCCTAACGCCATCTTCATTAAACACCTTGATTAATTCATTTAGTATTGCCTCATTTTTCTCAGGATTTTCTCCCGATAATTTCATCTCTAATATTTCACTCTCATCACCTATGGGGTCTGTAGAAATTTTATTTAAATAGTAATTTACAAGGCTTTTACGTTTCTTGTAAATAAAATTAATGCTTTGGTTTTCTTTACTGTTTCCTGTGAAAAGAGGATTCTTTCTTACAATAAATTTTACATTCTTATATGTAATTTCCTCTCCATAGGCAATTTTTTTCTTATAAGGTTTGTCATATACTGTAAGAATAAAATTTTCATTATCAAAAGGCGTAATCGTAAAAATTTCATTGACTACCGCATTCATGTCATTAATTTCATCGTTTAACCAACTGATCACAACAGGAACCTGACTCCCATACAACTCATTTTCTTTAATTCTGCCAGTATTGTAATAATAAGTTTCTAAATTTAAATTTTCGATTACCTGGCCTATGATTCTTCTTGATTGAATAATTTGAATTTCATTCTCAAGATTAATGGTACTCATGTCAAAGAGTGGGGTATTGCCTGTAAGTCCTGACAAGTCCAAACCACTTTCTTTTTTCTTAAGAATTTTAATTTTGGCGTTGGTAAGATAAATTCTTGGAGCATATCGCAAGTATATAAAGCTGATAGCAAGTGATACCATTACACCCAAAAGAATCCATTTCCAATATTTTAAATACCTGAAAAGGTCTCTTTTTAAGGACTGGCTTTCAAAATCGCCCATTTCCTGATTGAAAGGGATTTTTTGTTGGTTCTGCGACATAAAATATTGATTAACGGGTGGTAATAAAAATAAGTGAGAGAGTTGTAAGAAATGAAAGTGCACTCAGAAGAGTTCCAACATTACCAATAAATCCAGCCGATTTCACTTGTGGGTTATTGGGCTCAACATAAATATAATCATTTTGTTTGATGAAATAGAAAGGGGAATTCATCCAGTCTGACTTTGTTAAATCTATCCGCCTTACAATTCTTTCATCACCAATTGTTCTTATGATTAAAATATTTTCCCTTTTACCTCTTATAGTCAAATCTCCGGCCATACCAAGTGCCTGAAGAAGAGTAAGATTTGGGTCAAATATTTCAAAAGTTCCGGGGTTTCTTACCTCCCCTTGGATAGTGAACTTGTAGTTTAAATGCCTGACTGAAACATAAGGATCTTTGAGATAGCTTGTTAATTTAGACTTAATTTTCTTCTCGGCTTGTTCTAAAGTCAAATTACTAACCTGCACCCGGCCTATGACCGGCATTTCGATTTCACCATATTCATTAACAATATATCCCTGTAATGAGACCATTCCCGGTTGCATTCCCATTCCACCACCTCCCATGCCTTGTCCCAAATTCTGCTTCAAAAATGGGATTGTACTTTCAGGATTTAAAGTTTTTATATCAACTTGAAGAATATCATTAACTTCAATTTTTGTTTTTGGTTTGATATAATCGATATCTTGAAATTGCGTTTCTTCAATATCCTGATAATATATTATTTCCTTTTTTGTTGAGCAGCTAGTCAATATTCCTGCTATCGCTACTATAAATAGAATTCTTTTCATAAGTGCAAATATATATTAATTTGTTTCTCTTTTACAATTTTTTTATAGATTTGTAATACCAATTTTTATGAAAACATTATGAATGCTATTAAAAAGTTTGCCTTTGTTAAGCTGAAAAAAGCTTCAAAGTACCATGTTCCCAGAGGGCTTATATTTTTGATTGATTCTGCCTTATCATTGCTCGCACTATTTGTCACTTTTACCTTAATACATCTTTCTTTTGACAGGTTCAATTTAGATAACTTAAATATTTCATATTTTAGTCTGATTTTCTTTATTCAGGTTTTTGCCATTTTTATTTTTAGTTCATACCTGGGGATAGTGAGGTATACCAATCTTCGAGATGCCTACAAACAAACACAATCCATTCTGTTTACCGTATTTTCGATAATGGCCATTAATATTGTATGTGACTATTTTGATCATGAAAGAATTTTCCCTAATTCGGGAGCAGTCATATATGGCTTTATAGCTTTCTCATTTTTGTTTTTCTACAGGATCATGGTTAAACAGGCTTTTCAGGCTATTCACAAAAACAGCAATAACAAATACGTTTACGTATTGGGCACAAATCTTACAGATGTTGCTGTTGCTGAAAGTATTAATAATGACTCTCAAACTGAATATAAGCTTGCGGGATTTATTTCAGATCAAAATAAATTAAAGAAAAAGAGAATATTGGGTCTGCCTATTTTTGATATCGAAAATGTAGAGGCTTCAGCATCAAAAAACACTGTGGTGATTACCGGAGAAAAAATTCGCCGTTTTAGTAAGAATAATAACAAAATATTAGACGAATTACTAAAAAAGAACTTTAATATCTATAAGCTGCCGGAAATCGAAAATTGGGATGAGGATTCAATTCTGTCGAATATTAAAAAAGTAAAACTTGAAGATTTATTACAGAGAAACCCGATAAAACTAAACAAGTCCAAGCTACGTAAAATTTATGACAACAAAATTGTCCTTGTTACCGGTGCAGCAGGTTCAATAGGTAGTGATATTGTGAGACAGCTCACTGCTTTCAATCCAAAGAAAATCATCCTTTTGGACCAGGCGGAAACGCCATTACATGAGATGAGCCTGAGTATGGACAAAGATTATTCTGATATAGAATATGAAAAAATAATTGCAGATGTAAGAAATTTTAAAAGGCTAGAGGAGGTATTTGAAGTTCACAAGCCCAATGTGGTATTTCATGGGGCTGCATATAAACATGTACCTATGATGGAGGCTAATCCAATTGAGGCTTTGGATGTGAATTTTAGGGGTACTAAAAATCTGGTTGATCTTTCAACACGTTGTAATGTGGATAGATTTGTTTTTGTTTCCACAGATAAAGCTGTGAACCCTACAAATATTATGGGAGCTTCTAAGCGTAGTGCAGAAATCTATGTTCAATCTGTTGCTAGAAAGCCAAATAATAAAACGACATTTATTACCACAAGATTTGGCAATGTTTTAGGTTCAAATGGGTCTGTCATACCTCACTTTAAGAAACAAATAGAAAACAACGGTCCTGTTACTGTAACACATCCTGAAATAACAAGGTATTTTATGACCATAGATGAAGCCTGCCAACTTGTACTTGAAGCTGGGGCTATGGGTAAAGGGGGTGAAATTTTCGTTTTTGATATGGGGAAACCCGTCAAAATAATTGATTTAGCTTCAAATATGATACGGCTTTCAGGCTTTATTCCGAATGAGGATATCAAAATAGAATTTACTGGTCTAAGACCAGGAGAAAAATTATATGAAGAACTCCTGGCGGATAAAGAAAATACACAACCCACACACCATCAAAAAATCATGATAGCCAGGGCCACACATGATTTTGATAACTCGAAGATAAAACTCCTCGATGACCTGGTAGTATTCATTAAGGAAAATAATCAAAATAAGAGCTTAAAAGCTTTAAGGCTCTTAGTTCCTGAATTCAAAAGTAAAACCCTCCTGGAACAGATAGAAGAAAAGGCATAAAAACTTTATCTGGTTCTATTAGTCTTTTTTTAATCTTTTCAGTGATTATTATCGTATATATTTGCAAGTTATTATTTTGATGATATGCTTGTTTTAGAATATTTAGTAATTATAATTTATACAATTTGTTTAATACTTGTGTTTGCTTACAGTATTGCCCAATTGGATTTGCTTATTAAATATTTGAAATTCAGAAAAGAGGAAAGAAAGACAAAAATACTTGACCTGAAAAAAGACTATATTCCAAGGGTTACTATACAACTTCCAATTTATAATGAAAAATATGTAACTGAAAGATTGTTACTCAGGATTTCTGAAATTGAATATCCTTCAGAAAAATTAGACATTCAGGTATTAGATGATTCTACTGATGATTCAGTGCTTCAAACGCAAAAAATAATAGACAATCTAAAAAGTAAAGGCTTACAAATATCACATATCAGAAGAGCAAACAGAGTAGACTTTAAAGCAGGAGCCCTGAGGGCAGGATTAAAATCTGCCAAAGGAGAATTTATCGCTATTTTTGATTCAGATTTTATGCCACAAAAAGATTGGCTTCTCAGAACAGTTCCTCATTTTGAAGATGAGAGCGTTGGTGTTGTTCAGACACGTTGGGGACATCTCAACAGGAACTATTCCTTAATTACAAAAATACAGGCATTTGCATTAGATTTTCATTTTATATTAGAGCAGGTAGGTAGAAATACGGGCGATCATTTCATAAATTTTAACGGGACGGCAGGCATATGGAGGAAAAAATGCATAGAAGATGCAGGGAATTGGAAGGGTGATACCCTAACAGAGGATTTGGATTTAAGTTACAGGGCTCAATTTAAGGATTGGAAATTCAGATATTTGGAAGATGTTGAGACACCAGCCGAACTGCCTCTTATTGTAAGCGCAGCCAGGTCTCAACAATTCAGATGGAATAAAGGTGCAGCTGAGAATTTTTCAAAATACAAGAAAGTATTATTTAAAGACAGGAATTTATCTTTAAAAACTAAGTTGCATGCCCTGTTTCATCTTTTTAACAGTAGCCTATTCCTTGTTGTTTTACTTTTAGCTTTGCTTAGCGTACCGGTATTATATATAAAAGAATCACATCCTGAACTTCACTGGCTTTTTTACGGTTTAAGTTTCTTTGCTATTAGTACAATCATTTTCTTCTTTTGCTACTGGGTTAGCTATGCAAAAATTCACGGTGGCGGCATTAAAAGTTTTTTAAAGTTTACACTTTTATTTCTTGGTTTTTTTTCCGTTGCTATGGGTTTTTCTTTCCATAATTCTATAGCAGTTATAGAAGGTCATCTTGGAAAAAAGTCAGCATTTGTTAGAACCCCGAAATTCAATATTGGTAATGTAAAAAATACCTGGAAGAATAATGTCTATATCAACAGGAAGATTCATCCTCATGTTTTATTTGAGCTTTTACTTTTTTTATACTTTGGTTTTGCAGTATACAGTGCATTTATGACTCAGGATTTTGGTCTGATATTTTTTCATTTAATGCTGTGCTTTGGCTTTGGTTTTGTCTCCATCAAATCTATAGTATCGGGCTAAAGCTTGTTTTATGAAATTATGAAATACCTTTCAACTGAATCAAAATATGCTACGAGTCTGGCGGCAAGTTTACTTTTAGCAGTTATTTATGGTTATATAGCTTATTTTTTAGTAAGAAAAGAGTTCAGTTTGTTGATGGCATTAACAGCCTTAGGCTTCTTTTCCACTTATTTTGTCATCAGGTATTCAAACTTTGCTTTTAAGCAATTATATGGTTTAGCCATCATATATCGACTAATCTTTATTTTTTCGATACCACAGCTCTCACAGGATTTTTTTAGATTCTTTTGGGACGGACAACTTATTATTAATGGGTTGAATCCATACCTTCATAATGTAGATCATTACTTCACTTCCGGAAACCTAATAAATTCCTTACACCAGGCTGAAACTCTCAGGCAGGGTATGGGAGAACTGAGTGCCGGCAATTTTTCCAACTACCCACCAGTAAGTCAATATTTATATGCGCTTTCTGCAGGGTTGGCAAGGGATTCTGTCATGATCTTTATTGTTGCGTTGAGGCTTCTTCTGATTGGCTTTGAACTCATTGTTATCTATTATGGTAAAAAACTGCTTAAAGCCTTCAATAGAGATTCAAAAGCGATATTTCTGTATGCTTTAAACCCACTCTGTATTATTGAAATCACAGGTAATCTTCACCTGGAAGGTGTTATGATTTCATTTTTTGTCATGAGTATCTACTACCTGATGCAAAAGAAATATCTTGTAAGTGGTATCATTTTAAGTCTGTCAATCGGGACAAAACTCGTCAGTCTTATAGCTTTACCATTAATAGTTATGTATCTGTGGCGGCGATATCCTTTACCTTTACGAAGTAAGTCTATAACAGCATTTTTATTAGGTTTGGTTTTTGCCCTAGGCGTTCAGTTTTTACCATTTTTCAACGTGGTCTTTCTAACAAATTTTTCAGAAAGTATAGGGTTATGGTTTGGTAAATTCGAATTCAATGCCAGCATCTTTTATTTGGTGCGATGGATTGGTTATCAAATATATGGCTATAACATCATTCAATCTTATGGTGTAATTATGCCTGTTGTTGTAAGTATTATTTTTCTGTTCATTACATTAAAAATGAAAGGCAATCTTAAATCAATCTTAGCTTGTTTTATGTGGATGCTTATGATTTATTTTTTATTCTCTACCACAGTGCATCCCTGGTATATTTTGTTTCCTTTGGCTTTGGGTGTGTTAACAAACTACAAATTTCCAATCCTATGGTCTTTTTTGGTCTTTTTAAGTTATTATGCCTATACTGATACCAAATTCATGGAATCTGCCATAATATTGACTATAGAACATATCTTTTTGATCTTATTTTGCATTTATGAGTTATTATTAAAGAAAAAAAATCTTATTTCAGATTTTTTTTTTAAATAAAAGTAACCCAGATAGAACCCTATGATTAGAAAGGGATAGACTAAAGAATTAATAGGTAACACGTCTGGCACAGTACCATCACCGCCTCCACCATCTGGAGGAGGAGGAGGTGTTCCCTGAGCATTAGCAATAAAAACTGTTGCCAAAATTATGATTGATGCAAAAAAATATTTTTTCATACTAATGAGCCAAATGTAATCTTTTTAACCATAATTATCTACATGGGTTTTACTCGTAAATAATTTTTAATGTACACTAAATTTTATCAGAAACAACTCTTAAAGATAGTTCCCGGCTTTTATTTTTGATTTGACAAAATTAGAAGTAAAATCAGTAAGTTTTACATTCATCACTTCTAAAAGATGACCATTTAAGTTTAATAATTTTATATTTTGACTTTTATTAAAGGCATTCATAATTAGCACTTATGAATTCACAAAAATAGAATATTTAATAATTGAAATTAAGTAAGGATGTTAGCATAACATTAAATATTTACCTCTCAACTAGAAGTTTAAAATGCTGAGATTCTCCCTTAGTCTTAACTTCTAATATGTACAATCCAACAGACTGTTGGCTTAAATTTAATATATTTTTTTTACTTAAAAGATTGATTTTTGAGTTTTGGACAAGCCTGCCTGAAAGATCAAATAATTTGATGTCAGCACTTTCACCAATAAGACGATTTGGGATATGAATGGATAAAAAATCTGAGGTCGGGTTAGGATAAACACTCAATAAATCATTTTCAAGTACATCATCTGTGGAAAGTGTTTTTGGTTTGAATATCAAGGCAAAACGATCATTAGCAAAGCTTTCTGGTATGTTTGTATCAATAGAAAAGTAATAGATATTAATTCCATTTTGAATACTTGTGTTTTGATTTAAGTAAGAATCAAAAAGATAAGCGGCTAACCCATCATCAAAATTAGCATCCAATTTAAAACTATATTGGTTGGCCTGATAGTTCCCAATGTAAAGTGGAATAGTATCATTAGTTTCAGGTGTTTTTCTTTTATCAATGCTCAAATAAGTATTTTCATTGATAATGCTTAATCGTTCTGTACTATTCCAGAATTTTTTTGCATCTTCAAAAGTCGGTGTTGTATTGAAACCATCAGAAAATCTAAGTCTAACCGCATCAAACACGTTTTGGTTTCCAGCCCTGTAGAGTTTAATTTCTATTCCAGAATTTAAAGCTTGAGAATCAGAAAACGTACCAACATTAGTTGATTCATCAACACCACTTCTTTTTGCTGACTCTACAAATGTAATGGAAGGTGTCGGACCTAATGGAATATCATCAATAACTTCTAAAAAACAAGCTTGAAAGGGTTGAAGATACTCGTTAGCTTCAGAAGATTGAGGTAAAGAATTGCCATCTATGTCCACTTCGTCTGCATCTCCAGTGCTTAGATCCACAACCGCATAACCGCCTATCGTACCAATATTTGGATCCCATATCCAAATGTAGTTGGTATTAAGATCAGTTGAGTTTACGCCATCGAGAACTACATTCATATCTACTTGTGCCTGATAGGGGTTACCTACAAAAACAAAATCATTTTCATTAACACTACTAAATGAAGGAGAAATATCTCCTGTAACAATAGTGCCAGTCGTTCTCAATGTTGCAGGATTACTGCCAATAGCTGTGTTTGATTCTAAAGTCGCAGAACGATCGCCGCGTACCATTAAGGCATAAGGTGTTCCTGCTTGTAAATTTGTTCCTTTAGTGTCAGTAATTGCATACCAAGGGTTGCTTTGGTTGGTTTCATCAAACGTGTAGAGTGACCTGTATCCGGATTGGGTTCTATCTAAACCATTGACGTCAACAGTACCAACTTGGCCTGGCGAACCTGTAATATGGGTTCCAAAATTAGGGTTTGGATTAAAATCAGGATCTGTATAAGGATCTTCTGTCATTGCATTACTTGCGCCTTCCTGCCAATTGGTATGAATTGAAGTTGTAGTATTTACAGATGAACTGATGTACCTAAACGAGCGGTTACTTAACGGAAAATGACGTTGTATAACAACATCATCGCTGATACTACCACCAGGAGAAGGCACTTCTCTAACAACAGCTGTGTTTGTGGCATCACTTACAAAAACCAAATTTCCATTAGAATTAAGTATTCCGCTAGTTAAAGATATACCCTGTTTAAGATAAAGTGTATTATCTATCCCAATGGTCGCTCCTGTATCTCTTTCGATGTAAATATTACCAAGGGAATTAGATATACCATCATTAGAATCATCAAAAACAAAATCACCCATATTTCCAGCACCTTTTAAAGTAAGAGATGAAGTATTAGAGCCTTTTAATGCTGAATTTTGATTAAATGTGACTTGGGAGGAGGTTCCAGGCTCGCCTAAGATTAAGTTATGATTATTAATATTAAGAATTCCCTCATTACTTAATATTAAAGGGTCGTTTGTTTTATTGATTTCAGTACTTTGCTGTATTATAACCTCGCCGGATGGTTTGTTTATTCTAACCACATCCATTTGGTATGAGCCACTTGAGGCATCACCTGTCAATTCTTGATCAGCTCCACCTTGAAATATTACCGCTCTTCCATTAAAATCTACATTACCATTATCTGTATAGTGACCTTCTACAACAAGGTCGCCACCTGCTAAATCTGAAAGAATGATTGTGCCCTCATTAATAAAATTGCCACCGACAATAAGTGGATTTTCCATATCATCACTACCGGGACCAGTTCCGACATCCATATAAATAGAACCACCGGATTCTATAGTAAGGTTACCGTTCATCACAGCTGGGTTACCCTTATTCTCAGAACCAAGGTTTAATTCTGTTCCCGGATTAATGATAACATGATGTGGATTACCTTGGTTCGCACTGGTGTTACTCCATTCTGAAGTTCTGTCATAAAAACCTCCATTATTGTAGATTAATGTTGAGTTAGGTCCATAAATTGGAGAACCGGTATCTACAAAAGCTGTCTGGTTAATCGTAAGGGTACCATTTATTGTTGATTGTGAACCAAAGTTTACACCGTCCACTAAACCAAAATTAAATAAATTCACATTATTGAAAATTCTAGGGTTAGTACCATCTACTGTAGCATCAGCATCAAACTGGATAGTACTTGAAGTTAATTCGAAGACACCATTATTAGTAATACCACCGTTGTTATTTATAGTTAGTATAAAGCTTCCTGTATCGGTTAGACTTCCATCTGGTGAATTAATTTGAATTCTTAAGATATCTATATTTGTATCAAGAACTACATCATGATTTATAATAAGCTCTGTAGTTGGTGAATTTGGAGGAACTACACCTCCAACCCAGGTTGAACCATCATTAAAATCCCCATCCTGAGCTGTAGTATAAGGTTGCGCACTTAAATTTATTAAGCTACACAGTGACAAAGCTGCAAAGATCAAGTAATGTAAAGGTTTTATCATGATGACAACGCTCTGGTATCAAATTTACAAATATCAATTTAGTTTTCAGGCTTTTATGGTTCACTAAAACGTTTTCGTGTTGATAAATTCTTCAACGATTCGTAGATTTTAACTATTCTAGAACATTTCTTAAATAAATCTAAATAGATTTCAAGGCTTAATTTTTAATGACTTTTAATTGTTGGCTGTGATTTTCTATTTCAATATTAAGTATATAAATGCCCTTAGCATATGTTGAAAAATCTATGTATTCACCATTAAAAAGCGCTGAATATTTTTTGTCAAAAACCTTTTGTCCGGTAACATCAAATATTTTGATTTCAGCATTTTTTCCATTTAAGTTTTGTGGTAAATTAAGTTGCAGATTTGAATTTGAAATAGGATTTGGACTTACGCTTACCAGTCTTTGGAATATTTCATCATCCGTATTGAAGTTTTGATTGTCAAATACCAAAGAAAACCGGTCTGTTGAGATACTTTCAGGTATGTTTTCATCTACTGTAAAAACATAAGGCTGGTTAGTGCTTATTAGTGTTTGCGTATCCAGATAGTCATCTACAATATAAATATCTACATCGGCATCCCAGCTTTCTGTTTGTAGCCTAAACTCATAAGAATTATACTGATGCTGGTCTAAAAATAATGGGATTATATCATTACTTTGTATTGTTGCCCTTCGTTCTATGGCATATAATTTTCCGGTATTATTAGAAGCCAAAATTTCAGTACTGTGTGTCAATTTTGGTGCATCAAAAACGTCTATGCCATTTGAGGCATTATCCAAAAACCTAAACTTTATTTCATCTACTAAGCTTTGATTTCCATTATAAAGTTCAAGTTCTAAAATTGTTAAAGAATCATCATTAAAAACAGTGGTTGTGGTTCCGCTTGTGTTTATAGCTGTTTGTTGAAATTCTACAGAGGAAGCCACAGGATTTGCACTTTGTTGATTAACCACAAAGAAACTTTGACCAGGATTGATAAACATATTGCTGGCTTCTGCAGGAACATTAGCGTCTAGTGTAACAAAGTTTCTGATTGCAGGATTATAAACATACATAAAGTTTGAGTTTACAATACCATTAAAAGTCAACTGATCAAACTGTACTATAGACTGATAAGGATTTGCAACCAAACTGAAATATTCTGATTGTGAGCTTAAAGTCTGGGTGCTGTTTGCAGTAAATAATGCCCCGGTTGAACTCAAAGTCGTATTGCTTGAAGGCAGTGGATCTGCGGTAGAAGATAAGTCAACACCTCTGTCTCCTCTTACAAAAAGCAGATAAGGTATTCCGGCATTTAAATTATCACCTGAATTATTGGTGCTTGATACAATATCCCATGCACCGGAAGATGGATCGCCTCCTTGGACGCCGGTCCAGGAATTATCAAAAGTAAACATTGAAGGATTTCCGGATGGTGTTTCATCTAGTCCATTTGCATTTACAGTTCCAAAAGTACCGGTTATACCTGTTATATGTGTCCCAACACCAGCAGTATTTACGCCGTTATTTTGCCAATTTTCAAAAATAGTTCCGGAGCTGGTAACTGGTGAGGACAAAAATCTAAAAGCTCTGTTTCCATCAGCCGGAATATATCTTTCTACAGTAACCTCACCTGAACCGGAAATGCTTCCGTTAAATTTATCCAACTGCGCCGTACCGTTGCTGTTGCTTTCAAAGTAAATCAAGCCATTATTTGAAATATCGCCATTAACGCCCAGTACAGAATTGTCTTTAAGCCTGAGTGTGGCATTAGGGACAATAGCTAATTGGTTATCAACTGAAAGTGTAAAATCCGGCTGAGTTGTAAGGATAGTGTTTTCGTTAATTTTTAAGTTTTCAATGCTTGTGTTTTGGTTGATGTTCAAATCATGAGAAATTATAGCATATTTATCAGATGGCGGAACAACTCCCGCTTCCCAGGCAGCAGAATTATTATAATCTACTGAATTGCCTGAAGTCTCGTAGCCTAAGAAATCTAATAAACTTATTTGTTGTATGCCAGGTTGTACAAAGCCTCCAGACTGTTCATTTGAGACGAAAATGTTGATGCCATCACTGGATGCAACCCCTTCTATCTGAGGCCGAAATAAATTTGTTGAAATTTTTCTTATATTTCCGCTAAAAAAGTCATTGCTGTTAAATTCGTATAACAATACGATAAATGGTCCAAATGATACATCAGGATTTGGGTAGCCGGAAAGTACTACTAAATTTTTATCTTCAACATAAGTTGCACCAGTGATTAATCCATTTACATCATAACTACCTTCATTATTAGCAGCATGTGGATTTGCAGAAGTTGCTGGTGTTTTTGGCAAAGAATACAGTGTGGTCTCTTCACTGATCCATTCTTTAGTAAAAAGATAGATATTGTTTTGAGTGACTATCATCGCCTCACAGTCAAAATCTGTATTATTTCCACCTTGTGGAGTAAAATCCACCTGATCTGTGTATGAGAAATTTATTTCATCGATTACCGGTGAAAAAGGAGGTGTTCCTGAAATTGAAGATTTTAAAATCCTGTATATCTTAAGGTCAGTTCTGTTTCCATTGTTGTTGTTTCCAAAATCGCCTATATAAATGTAGTCGTTGTCCTGCGCAATATCTTCCCAATCGTTGTTTGTTGTCCCGGGAAGGCTGACTGTGGCTAATATTGAAAAATCAGACAAACTCAGTTTGTAAATTTCATTACTTCCACCACTATCAACATGGGTCCAAACGGCATTATCCCAGATAATAATTCCTGAATTTTCGTCTAATACAGGACTGGAAAGGTTTGTAGTTGTGCTGGCACTTGCTGAGGCTTGATTGTAAGTACAAGAGCCATCATTTGTAATAGCTAAGGCATCGAAATTATTGGCTAAGAGGTCAGTGCAGCCTGAATTTTGTGCTGAAATTGAAAGATTGTTAAATAAAAAATTATAAATTAAAAGGTAAATCCAAAGCCCTTTTTTTGGTCTGCTATTAAAAATTGAAAAGTCCATCCCGCCTGATGTAAAAAATACCTTGTAAATATAATAAAAGAATGAACTTAGATCATATTATTTATTCGTTTGTAAATAATTATTGACTTTAGGATTTTGGTATGTACCAATCATTGAATCAAAAAATGCATTTATCATTTCTTCAATTCTAATCTATGATCTGTTTTGTATTAAAAGAAACCAGAATTTTTATTAATTTATTGTAGATATCTTTAATTTAATTTGTAGTTCAAATTCAGTTTTTTTAGTTCAGTTAACAGATCTGCGTTTATGTCAACCTGTTTACTTTTGCTGTGGGCATTGAGTTTAATTTCATCAGCTTTGTCAAAAAGCACAACATCAATGGTTTTACTTCCTTTGTATCTCTCGCAGACTTTACTTAAGTTGTCTATAATGATTTCATCGACTTTTTCAATATCCAGCATGAGTTTTAATCGTTTTGAAAATTCCGGGATGATGTCCTGGAGCTGTTTAAAAACCAGGTATTGCATCCGTATTCTTCCGGGTTCACCGGTATCTCTGTTTATATATTGTGTTGGTCTTATTTTAAGATACACAAAATGATCCGGGATGAGGTAGTGTCTGTATTTTAAATAATCTTCTCCAAATATCCAGAATTCGTTGCTGTCCTTATAATCTTCAACGACAAAAGTGGCAAAACCTTTTCCATTTTTACTTACCCTGTGATTTACATTGGTGATAACACCTGCAATCTTCAGATCTTTGTTGACGTGGTTTTCAAGATCATTGAATACTTTTAAGGTCGTGTTGCAATAATGCTTCATTTCCATTTTAAAGTCGTCTAAAGGATGCGCTGACAAAAACAGACCAACAACCTCTTTTTCGGCTTTCAGTGTTTTCATATTGTGCCAGGGTTCACATGGCGGGATAACAGGTTCGGGTATTTGTACTTCGCTGGAATCTCCAAACAAACTCACCTGAGCAGAGTTTTTGTTTTCCTGATACCTTGCAGCGTATTTTATGATCTTTTCCAAAAATATCTGTTCAGAACCATCTTCAGAATGGAAAAACTGTGCGCGATGCACATCACCCAGATTATCAAAAGCACCAGCATAGGCAAGGCTTTCAAAAGCTTTTTTGTTTGCCGCACGAAGATCTATACGCTTGGCCAGGTCAAAAATAGACTTGTAATCGCCATCTTTTTTGCGATGATCAACAATGGTTTCTACTGCATTTTTACCAACGCCTTTTATAGCGCCCATGCCAAAGCGAATGGCATTATCTTTATTTACAGAAAATTTATAGAATGATTCGTTGACATCCGGTCCCAGAACCTGAATACCCATACGACGGCATTCTTCCATGAAAAAAGTAACCTTTTTGATATCGCTCATATTGTTAGACAGAACAGCCGCCATGTATTCGGCAGGGTAGTGGGCCTTGAGATAAGCAGTCTGATAAGCAATATATGCATAACAGGTAGAATGAGACTTGTTGAAAGCGTAACTTGCAAAAGCTTCCCAGTCTTTCCAGATTTTTTCTAGAATATTTTTGTCAAAACCTTTTTCGGCAGCATTACCAATAAATTGTGGCTTTAGCTTGGCTAACACATCTTTAAGCTTTTTTCCCATGGCTTTTCTCAGCACATCAGCCTGACCCTTTGTGAAATCTGCCAGCTTTTGAGAAAGCAACATCACTTGCTCCTGGTATACGGTAATTCCGTAAGTTTCTTCGAGGATTTCCTGCATTTCCGGTAAGTCGTAAGTGATCTCTTCTTCACCGTGCTTACGTCTTATGAAGCTTGGAATATACTCCATTGGACCTGGTCGATACAGGGCATTCATAGCGATAAGGTCTTCAAAAACAGTGGGTTTGAGGTCTTTCATGTGTTTTTGCATTCCCGGGGATTCGTACTGAAAAATCCCAACGGTTTCGCCACGTTGAAAGAGCTCATAGGTTTTTTCATCATCCAGAGGAAACTGTTCCGGGTCCAGATCTATGTTGTGTTTGGCTTTGATGATCTTTACTGTATCCTTGATCAGGGTCAGGGTTTTCAAACCCAGAAAGTCCATTTTAAGCAGACCGGCCGATTCAACCACATTATTATCAAATTGCGTGAGATACAGATCAGAATCTTTTGCTGTAGATACCGGGACGAAGTTTGTGATATCATCCGGTGTTATGATCACACCGCAGGCGTGTACACCGGTATTTCTCACAGAACCTTCAATAATCCTCGCCTGATTAATGGTTTGTGCCTGGTCATCTGATTCTTCGCTCATTTGCATGAGTTGAAGTACCTTATCCAGATCTTCTGCTCTGAATTTTTCCTTGAGTTCTTTTTCGTTCTTACCAAATATTTTGGACAGTTTTGTCATGTCAGGAACCAGCTTGGCTATCCTGTCTGCTTCATAAAGTGGTAAATCAAGTACTCTAGCTGTATCCCTGATAGCAGATTTTGCAGCCATTGTGCCATAAGTGATGATTTGTGCAACTTGATTTTCACCGTATTTTTTTATCACATAGTCCATGACCCGACTTCGACCTTCATCATCAAAATCGATATCAATATCCGGCATGCTTACACGATCAGGGTTGAGGAAACGCTCAAACAGCAGATCGTATTTTATGGGGTCTATATTCGTGATCTTTAAACAATAGGCGACTACACTACCGGCTGCAGATCCACGTCCGGGACCAACTGAAACACCCATGTTTCTGGCTTCTCGGATCAGGTCTTCAACGATCAAAAAATATCCGGGATAACCTGTGTTGGCGATAACGGAAAGCTCGAAATCGAGGCGTTCTTTAATGTCCTCTGTAATTTCACCATAGCGTTCCTCAGCGCCTTTGTAGGTAATATGTTTCAGGTAAGCATTTTCCCCTCTTTTGCCTTCATCTTTCAGATCTTCATCATCTTTGAATTCTTCGGGAATCTCAAATTTTGGCAGTAAGACATCCCTTGCCAGATCGTAAAATTCAATTTTTTCTGCAATGGCCATTGTGTTAGCGATAGCTTCCGGAATATCTTTAAAGAGCTCCTTCATTTCCTGAGCAGACTTGAAATAATAATCATTATTAGGCAAGCCGTATCGGTATCCTCTGCCACGTCCTATAGGTGTGGATTGTTTTTCTCCGTCTTTTACACAGAGCAAAATATCATGTGCATTGGCATCTTCCTGTTTTTGATAATAAACATTGTTGGTGGCAACCAGAGAGACGTTATGTTTTTCAGCCAGTTTGATCAACACCTGATTGGCCCTGTCTTCGTCTTCCTGATGATGTCGGTTAAGCTCGATATAAAAATCATCACCGAATTGCGCTTTCCACCATGTCAAAGCTTCTTCGGCTTGTTTTTCGCCAACGTTTAAAATTTTTGAAGGGATTTCTCCGTAAAGATTTCCGGAAAGCGCTATGACATCTTCCTTGTATTGCTCTATGATTTTTTTATCTACACGCGGGACATAATAAAAGCCTTTGGTGTATGCAATTGAAGACATTTTTGCCAGATTATGAAATCCTTTTTTGGTTTTGGCCAGCAAAACGATCTGGTAGCCATTATCTTTGTGAGACCTGTCCAGATGGTCTTCACAAACAAAGAATTCACAGCCTATAATGGGCTTTACGGCTTTATCTTCCTCGCCTTCAGCCAGTGATTTTTGGTGTGCTTTAGCGGCATTAACAAAATGAAAAGCGCCCATCATATTAGCATGGTCGGTCATGGCAACAGCAGGCATTAGATTTTCGGCTGCAGCCTTTATCAAGTCCTCAACAGACATGGTAGATTGAAGAATTGAAAACTGGCTGTGATTATGAAGATGCACAAAATTTTGTTCAGCCAGACTCTCCAGATTTTCATCCAATTGTTTTTTAGAGGGCTTCTCAGTATCCGATACTTCTGCTTTTTGAAGCTTTTTAGATTCTTTTTTGAGATTGAGATGCTTCAAACCTAAAAGTTCGAAGGGTTGAGGATGCCTTTCCTGAAAGGCTTCGATGTATCCGTTTTCAGCTTTGAGCTCTGTTTCTGTGTAGTGAGCTTTTCTGAGCAGCTCGAGAAAACACCTTGCTGTGGCTTCAACATCGGCTGAAGCATTGTGCGCTTCGGCAAAAGGTTCTTTAAACAGGAATTCATGCAATTCTGTGAGTGTAGGCAGTTTAAAGCCACCACCTCTGCCGCCTGGGATCTGACAAAGTTTGGCTGTTTTTTCAGTACAGGTATCCAAAACAGGCATATCCATCAATGCAGTGTCAAAACCTGCTCTGTAGAACTCAGCGCCCATGATGTTTACATCAAAATCTACATTCTGCCCAACAACAAATTCAGCTTTTGATAGTGCAAGATTAAATTGTTCTAAAGCATCAGCAATTGGGATACCCTTAGCTTCGGCAAGGGCTGTAGAAATCCCGTGTATTTGTTCAGAATCATAGGGGATGTCAAAGCCTTCAGGTTTTATCAGGACATTCTTTTGTTCAACGAGTTCGCCCCACTTGTCATGTATCTGCCATGCCAGCTGGATGGCTCTTGGCCAGTTGTCTGTATCATGAATTGGTGCGTCATAGCGTTTGGGTAAACCTGTAGTTTCAGTGTCAAAAATGATATACATGGGCAAGGAGAGTTTGATGTAAAATTAAAAACTAGACAATGATTTTCCTTCAAAAAAAGACTAAAGTTATCAACGAAATTTTAAGTAAGAAACAGATACCTTGAAAATAAGTGTTTTCTCTAGACCTGTAATTAGAGTGTCGTCTTTAGAACATCAATACAGCTTGAACAGTGTCTTAAATATCGACCTATGGTTTTTACAATAGGAATTGTAAATCAATAATTTAAATACTGATTAAACGCTATTATACCAGTATTGATGAGTTACAGCTACTAATAGTCTATCAAACAACTTATTACCAAAGTATCTTCTATTAAGTTTGTATATAAATTCATTGAGA
>CAJXVZ010000019.1 GCA_913062845.1 uncultured Psychroflexus sp. | reverse complement strand
GGGAAAATAATGAAACCTGCAAGGCCTATAAAACAAAAGCAGGATATCAGCAGGAACTGCTGCATAAGCAGAATTTGTCCTCCATTGAGATTAGTTTCAAACCTGATTTGATTAAATCAAAGCATATCAGTTTTAACCTTCTTTTTGGTATTGGCGCCGTCTTTAAGTCCTGCGAAGAACAGGTATTTCGCGATGACATTGCAAGAGCAGGACTTAAGATTGCATATGTGCCTAAGCCTATTGTGAAGCACTTTGGAGAAACCACAACCGAAGGTGAAGATACAAAGGAATATACAAAGGCTATTGTAGCACAAAAGTATTTGATACATAAAAATTTAATCTATATTTGGTTGCTGAAGTACATTTGGTTCTTGTTGAAAAAAAAGGTAATTAAAACCTCGCAGATTAAAGATTTTTGGAGATATGGTGTCGAAGCTGTTCAGGATTATAAAAAACATATGGCAATACAAGACCAATAAAGAAGCTTTGATTTTCTGGTCTGTTTCCCTTTTGCTGGCTACTGTATTTCAGGCTTATGGTTTTGGCATAAATAGAATTACACCACGAAATTTCGTAGAAAATGCCGGTCTCATATTTATACTGATTGGTTTTTCACTATTTTTCAAGACAAAGGTAAAGCGCACAATCCAATATTTCACTTTTGTAATTTTTTGTTTGAACAATCTTTTTGAAAGTATGTATTATTACTTGTTCAAGGCAAATATAAGCGCTTCTTCATTCTTTATACTCTTAGAAACAAACACAGCTGAAGCTACAGAGTTTTTTGAGTATTATATTGATTCATACACCATATTAATGGTGATTACGTATTTTATTCTGATCGTTTTTTATCTCAGAAAAAAGCCTGTGTTTTCAATTCCAAGGCAAATACAATACCGAAAGACCTTTGCTGCGGTAGCTTTATTTCTACCTCTAATTTTGATGGTTTTAAAAGGTTTTGAAAAATACAATTTCATATACCGGGGCATTAGTTCAGTTTTTGAATACATCGCTGAACAGCATAAAATGAATGAATTTGAAATTGATAGACCTGTTGCAAATATTGAAGGCTTTCAGCTCATCAGACAAATAGATTCAGCGACCTATGTCATGGTGGTTGGAGAATCAACAACCAGGCACCGCCTTAGTCTATACGGCTACGACAGGCAGACAACGCCGACTTTGGATAGCTTAAAAAAAGATTTATGGGCTTACAATGATGTCATAAGCAGTCATGCTTATACCATAGAATCTTTACGGAAAACACTGGTTACAAACAATCTTCAGTCTAAGGATGATTTTTCTATTATCCAAATGATGAATGAAGCCGGTTTTAAGACTTTCTGGATCTCAAATCAAAAACCAATTGGCCAGTTTGAAAGTCTTACTACAAAAGTGGCATTGGCCAGTGACGTCTACATTGTTAAAAATTTAGCAGACCATAAGACGGTAACACCCTACGATGAAATCCTTCTCCCGGAATTTAGAAAGGTGTTAAAGGACAAGGCTAAAAAAAAGTTCATTGTTTTGCATTTATTGGGAACGCATTTGGCTTATGAGAAAAGATATCCGAAAGCGTTTCAGAAATTTAACGGAAAAAGTCCTTCGAATTTTGACCACGATATTGCTCACATGCGATTTAATGCTTACGATAATGCTATATTATATCTTGATCATATTCTGAAAAATATCATCAGTGAATTGGATAAAATTGATCATAATTCATATTTACTTTATTTTTCTGATCACGGGGATGAAGTTTATGAAAGCATCGATTTTGCGGGGCACGCAGAAGAGTATCCAACCAGGTCCATGTATGAAGTTCCTTTTTTTCTATGGATGAACAGTCAATTCAGGCAAAATATGGACAAAACCTATTATCCCGATAAACCGTATATGCTCGAAAATCTAATATATACATTATCAGACCTTAACGGCATAGATTTTAAAGCCAATGATTCTACCAGGAGCATTTTTTTTAAAACTTCAAAGCAGGAGAAACGTCTTCTGGGCAACGGTAAATATTATGAACAACTAGAGCAGTAATTTGCAAATCTATTTTAATTGAAGGCAGATTTATAAACACCTGATTTGATCAACAATTTCTGTACTTTTTTTAATAATACCAGCGTCCAGGCCGGGCAATTCAATAAGAACTTTTGTTTGGAACTTAGATTTTTAAGGTCAATTTGAGTTTTTAAAGTCCTGTACATTTTTTTTCTCTTTCTGATTTTTGCCTGCAATGCCAAAGAAAAACGGTTGATGTCCAGGTATTTTTTTAAGTTATGATTATGAGATTCTTCTGGTTTTAGCTTTTCGATGATTTTAATTCTGGAATCTAAATAATTGCTTTTCGATAAATTATTTTCTGTATGTTTTAAATGTAAAAAAGTTTTTTTTGGATTAAAAGCAAGTCTATAATTTAAGGCCAGCCTGCAAATTAAGTCAGTGTCCTGACCACTTGATATATTAACATCAAATCCTCCTATGCTATCAAATGCTGCTTTTTTTACAGCTATGCTGGATGTCCAGAATAAAGGATCTATCAGACTATATTTAAAATAATCGTCAATGATAAAAGACTGATTTGGAATGGGTAAACTAAATTGCGGTTTTTTGATGAAATCATTCTCCAGAGCAATTTCATAAGCGTTTGAAACCACATTAACTTCAGGAAATGTATCAATACATTTTTTAAGCTCTTTCAGGTGGTTTCCGTACCAAATATCATCTGCATCAAGAAATGCAATCCATTCATAAGAGGAAAGTTGTACGCCTTTATTTCGCGCTTCAGAGGCACCTTTGTTTTCTTGCTGAAAGAGTTTGATTCTTTCATCTTTAAATGACCTGACCTTCTCTACACTAGAGTCTGTTGAGCCATCGTCTATAATAATAACTTCAAATTCCTGATAACTCTGATCAAGCACACTCTTCAGGGTTTGTTCTATAAAACCGGCTTTATTGTACAATGGTATGACTACTGAAAAATGTAACATGTGGTTTATTTATGCAAACGTGAAAAATAATACAATCGGTAAAGATCAAACAACAAGAGAGATGGATTTGAACTTTTTAAATTCCTTAAAACAGTTGTCTTTACAATTGTAAATACGATCTCATAAATTTTATTTAGTCCGGTTTTTGCTAATTTCTGATAGTAAGATTGTAATTTTTTGAAATTGTTCGGGATAAGTTCTCTTTTTTCAAATTCCAACAGAGATTCTAAGCCCTTTTCTGTTTTTTTAATAAAAGAGCTATTATATTCCAGACCCAAATGTAAAATAGGATTTTCAATATGCTTTATACTCGCATTTAGTCTTTTTAAGTTGAAACAAAATACAATATCAACACCATATTTGTTCTCTAAAAAATTATTGGCACTTAAGAAGACCGATTTCCTGATAAGAAAGCACTGAGATATGATACTTAAATAAGGGTTTTCCAGTCTTTCCTTATTGTCTTTTGCTTCTCTTGCTTTACCGTAAGTCCATCTGAGGCGCATTTTCTTCTCTGGCCTTTCTTTGGAGTAGGTTATACCACCAAAGATCACATCGTGATTATCATTTTCAATATTAAATGTTTCTATAAAATTTTCGTTTACGGGAAGCACATCAGCATCCATAAACAGAAGCTTATCATACCTTGCTGTTTTTGCCAGTTTCTGTCTTGTTGCCGTTCTGCCGAGATTTTCTTTATTTTTTATATAAATGGCATTGACTTTTTCTGCTATTTTTTTATTTTTTTGATCTAAAAGGTCATTAGTTGAACAGTCATCAATTAATATAATTTCATGTTGAAATGATTGCCTTATAAGTTGCTTATGGATTTTTTTTAAAAGTAAGGTTGCATCATAATTATAACAAGGAATTAAAACACTAAGCACAATTTGACTGTTTAAGTATTAGTTTGAGTAGCTTTATTCTGCTTTTGAACAACTTCAAATACTTTTTGACCATCACACTTCAGTGTTTTGGAAGGATATTTCAACAATAGTGCATAATCATGCGTTGCCATCAATATAGTGTTTCCGTTTTTGTTGATATCCTGCAAAACTTGCATGACCTCAACAGATGTTTGTGGGTCAAGGTTTCCTGTTGGCTCATCGGCCAATATGAGTTCCGGGTCGTTGAGTAATGCCCTGGCAATGGCAATGCGTTGTTGCTCACCACCAGAAAGCTGATAAGGGAATTTGAAGTGCTTGCTGTGCATGCCTACTTTTCTCAGGACCTGGTCTATCTTACTTTCCATTTTACTTTTATCTTTCCATCCGGTTGCTCTCAGGACAAATTCCAGATTATCCTTTACATTCCGGTCGTTTAGCAACTTAAAATCCTGAAAAACCACACCAAGTTTTCGCCTTAAATAAGGTATGTCCTTTTCTTTCAGGGTCTTCAAATCCATACCTACAATTTTTCCCTGACCTTCTTTTAGCGGTATATCTCCGTAAAGCGTTTTCATAAAACTACTTTTTCCTGTTCCTGTTTTGCCTATAAGATAAACGAATTCTCCTTTTTTGATATTGACATTGACTTGTGATAAAATGAGAGATTCACGTTGGTAAACCGCTACGTTTTCAAGGGAAAGGATAGTTTCAGACATGGAAATAATTATCAAATATTAACGAAAGGTAAAGATAAAAAATTATACAAGTTGAAAAGGATTTGTTTTAAAACTATATCAGATAAAACAGAAAACCCATAAATTATCGAATTTATGGGTTTACATGCTTTGTGCACAAGACCTTTACAACTGAATGTCTTCCAGTTCTTCTTTATCGTAATTGAATAAATAGTCTAACTCTAATTCCTGAACGACACCTAATTTTTTTAATGCGTCAAAGTCAACATCGTTTTTATTTCCGATGACCAGAACATTATATTCATTTCCATTAATGTTTTCCATAAAGAAGCTCTTGAGATCTTCCATACTCATGTTCTTTATGGTTTCGTACATTTCTTTTCTGTTATCTTCTGTAATACCTCTTTTTTTCAGGCCTTCATAGGTCCAAAAGATATTAGACTTGTTGATTCGCTGTGCTGCTATTTTTTTCAGGGTAGCTTCTTTGGCCTGATTAAACTGGTCTTCGGCTTCGGGCATATTGGTCATGAGTTCCAGCATGGCATCAACAGCCTGTTCAAGTTTGTTGGCCTGTGTTCCAATATAAGCCATGGTATAATCCGGTTTGCCAACTTCTGATGCCTGACTATAGCTTGAATAAGCAGAATAGGCTAAAGACTTGGACTCTCTGATTTCCTGAAAAACAATCGAGGACAATCCACTGCCAAAATAGGTATTGAACAATCTTGATGCAGCCATTTTCTTAGGATCAAACTCGTCGCCTTTGGCAATCATCATCATTTCTGCCTGAACCATATCATAATCTACATAGTATACATTACCACCTGTTTCAAGGTTAACATATTCTTTCTTTTCCGGGTAGTCTTTCAGGGTTTCAGGAATTTGATGATGAGTATTCAAAGAGGCCACAGCAGCATCAATGTCATTACCGTAGTAGAACATTCTTTGCTTATAGTTGCGCATGTCCTTTATTTTGTCAACGAGCATCTGAGGGTCAAATGACATGAGTTCGTCTTTGGAGTAAATGTCGCGTAGTCTGGAGTTTTCACCATATTGACCATAGCTCATCAAACCACCGTAGAGTATATTCCCTTTTTGTGTTTTACTGTCTTGTCGACCTTTAAGAATGCTTTGAACATATTTGTCGTAGGCTTCCTGATCTGCTTTGGCATTGTCCCAGAATTCTTCAAGTAATGCCAGTCCTGCATCCAGATTCTCTTTGAGTCCGGAAATGCTCAGATAGGTTTTGTCATTTGATGAAAAAACACTGTAACTGATACCAATTTTGTAAAATTCCTGTTTTAATTCTTCCGGTGAGTATTTGTCTGTGCCCAGATAATCCAGATAATTTGCAGCCAAAGAAACCATAGGATCGTGATCTCTTCCCATATCGAATATGATATTCAAATCAAAAATATCATTGTTTGGATTCTCAACATAAGATACTTCTACGCCATTATCCGTTTTTGTAGTTTTTATAGCCGTTTTGTAGTCTATAAACTGTGGTTGAAGGTCGGGAGACTCCATTTTGTTGAATTCTTTGAGGAATTCAGACTCCATGCCTCTGTTCAGTTCAATAGGTGTAATACCGGGATTTTCAACTTTTACAATGTTTTTGTCTTCGCCTTTTAATTTATGAACTTCAACGTAATTTTCACCGTAAAATTCATTGGCAAACTTCACCACATCTTCTTTGGTAACCTCTTTCATTCTGTCGAGCATTTCTAATCGGCTTTTCCAGTCCTGAAAACCAATAAAAGCATCTAAATAAGCGTATGCAGTCGAAGAGGCATTTTCATATTGTCTGATTTGAGATAACCTCAAATCATTGACAACCGCATCTATGAGCCAATCTTCAAATTCTCCTTTCTTGATCTTTTCAATTTGCTCCAGTAATAAATCCCTGACTTCATCCAGACTTTGATTGGCCTTTGGCATCCCGTACAACAAATGGAATCCGTAATCATTGTCAAAATTGGTGAAAGAAGAAGCACCTTGTACCATTTGTTTTTGATTCAGGTTCAGGTCGATAAGTCCTGCCTGAGAATTGGCAAGCATATAATCTATAAGCGTTACCATCACTTCATGGTCACTGCCTTTGCCTTCAGCTCTGAAGGAGACATAAATAGATTCTGATGTTGGTCCAAATACTTCTTTTTTAACAGGACTGGTAATGGGTTCTAATTCCGGAAAAGTAGGATGTTCAACTGGTTTCTTTTTATAGCTGCCAAAGGCATCGTCAACTTTTTGAATGGTTTTGTCAAAATCTATATCACCAACCAAAATGACTGCCATATTATTGGGGACGTAGTATTTTTTGAAATAAGCATTAATGGCCTCCATCGAAGGATTCTTTAAGTGCTCTGAAATACCAATTGTAGATTGTGTGCCATAAGGATGAGTAGGGAAAAGGCCTTCAAGCGTAGCAAAATACATTTTTCTGCCATCGCTATCCTGACCTCTGTTGAATTCTTCATAGACGGCTTCAAGTTCAGTATGGAATAAACGTAAAACCACCTGGCTGAATCTTTCACTTTCAACTTCCAGCCATTTGTCTAATTCATTAGACGGTATTTTGTTGACATATACGGTTTGTTCATTTGATGTAAAAGCATTGGTGCCTTCAGCACCGAGAGAATTCACCATTTTGTCATATTCGTTGGCTATTGCCAGTTTTGACGCTTCATAAGAGACGGAGTCTATTTTGGCATAGATTGCTTTCTTTTTTTCTTCGTCTTTTTCAGCTTTGTGCGCTTCATAGAGGTCTGAAATCTCTTTGATCATTTTGGATTCTTCTTCATAATTTATGGTTCCGATCTCATCAGTACCTTTAAACACCATATGTTCCAAATAGTGGGCCAGACCTGTATTATCGGCCGGATCGTAAGTTGAACCTGCTCTTACAGCTATAAGGGTTTGAATTTTTGGTTCTTCCTCGTTCTTTCCTAAATAAACTTTCAGGCCGTTTTCCAAGGTGTAAAGTCTTAATCCTGTTGGATCATTTTCAACGGTCTCGTAAGTATAACCGTTAGCATCTTTTTGGGTTTTGACAGAATTGTCCCCGGTTTTTTCCTTTTGACATGCCAATAATAAAGCAAGCATAAAAAGGATCATTAGTGGTTTGATGGTTTTCATGTATAAATTTTTAATTAAAAAATCCTTTGGCTAAGATAGAACCAAAGGACTTTTCAAATAATTATGTTGGAGTAATTTTAACTAAAAACGCTAAAATTGTTAATGATATTAAAATTTACTCTCCTAAAATCTCATTAACTTTTTGTCTCAAGGCAGCACCTCTTAAGTTTTTAGCTACAATAACACCTTCTTCATCAATCAAAAATGTCGCAGGAATAGATCTTACGCCCCATTCTAATGCGATAGGCTCACTCCAGTATTTTAAATTCGATACATGGTACCAGTCCATATTGTCGTCGGCAATAGCTTTTTCCCAGCTGCTTTTAGTTTTGTCTAAGGAGACACTAATGATATTGAACCCCTTGTCTTTATAGTCATTGTAAACACTAACCACATTAGGATTTTCCATTCTACAGGGCTTGCACCAGGATGCCCAAAAATCTATTAAGGTCAGCTTTCCCATGGCTTCTTCTAAAGATAACATGTCTCCACCAGGCGTCGGAGCTTCAAAAGACATGGCTTTTGCACCTATATCTGTTTTAGACATTTTAGCAATGTTTTCATTGATCAGTCTTCCTAAAGTATGATCCTTTACTTCATCAGAGAATGAGTCGTAAATGGCTTTAATTTCATTATTTGGAAGTTTTTTGGCTCCCATCAAATCAGATAATGATAAGGCTGCTATGATAGAGTTTTTATTTTCAGTAGCTACTTTTTTTCTGAACTCCAGGTCTTTTTCTTCCAGATCTTTTTGTTCATCTCTCAGATTCATGTACATTTCTCTGTCTTGTTCAGACATTGCAGCGCGCATGTCCAATTGAATATCCCTCATTTTCATAGCATTACTTTTGAGGGTGTCCATGTAAGACATCAAAAGTTTATTGTGCTCTCCGCCGGTGATAACAGAACTTCTTAAACTGTCTTTGTAAAGTGTAGCCGTAATAGGTTCATTCTCGTAAACGAAAAATATATTGCTCGCTACACCATCTATTTTGATCATATTGATTTGTTGCGGCTCATCCTGAGGCATATTGAAGCTAAAATTGCCCTGTACAACCTGAACAGTGTCTAAAGGCACCGGCTGATTATTTTTACCTAGTTTAGAGACATAAACATTGGTGTTATCTGCCACGCCATCAATTGTCGCAGTAAATCCGGCTTCTTTTTGTTGATTACAGGAAATTAAAAATATCGTAACAAAAAGACTAAAAATTATATTCTTCATACTTAAATTTATTTTTTGCAAAAATAATTAATGGTTCAGACAAAGAACAATTATTTGGATAATATATTGTTAACAGGTATTTTGTAAATGAATTCCATTTTAAAAACATCAATATAATTCATTTTTATTTCTAAGGGTTTTCAGTAAAAACCATAACAATAACACACCAATCAGGCCTATCAGAGCCATAAGATACCAGGTTGAGGTGTATCCTATTTTTTCAATAAGTTTAAAACCAAATGTATGTCCAAACACATGTGCTAAGGAAAAAGACATTGCATACATACCCAAATATTGTCCTTTCATTCCTTTTTTTGATCTTTCGATGGCAAAAGCATTGGAGAACGGAAATCCTATCATCTCTCCAACTGTAGCGAGTACCATACCAATAACCAGGATACCTATCCACACTGACATATTGAGAACTAAGAAGCTTATAACAGTCAAGATAAGTCCAATGATGGTCAAACCAACTTTTGATCTTTTGGTTTTTTCTAACCAATGAATAAGAGGCATTTCGAAAGCAAATATCAAAAATCCATTAAGACCCAACAAAATGCCAATTTTAACCTCAGACATTAAAAAAACCTCTCTGTAGTATAAAGGCATGGTCGAAAAATATTGAATGAATATCAACATGAAAATGAACATAGCGATAAAAAACAGCCAGTAAGGTTTGTCTTTGTAAGCCGAGACCGGATTATTTTGAACTTCTTCTTCAAAGGGTTTTGTTTTTTTTGGGTTTAGCATCCTGATGAGCATTAAAGCCGCTAAGGCACAGGTTATACCATCTACCCAAAACAATCCATCATAATCCATTGTGGATATGATCAGTCCACCAATCGCAGGGCCTGCAGAGAAACCTAAGTTGATCGCTAACCGAATCAGGGTAACAGATCTTGTTTTATTTTCGGGTTTGCTGTAAGCACTTATGGCTACAAACATGGCCGGTCTGAAGGTATCAGCAACAACCATCACTAAGAAGATACCGGCACATACTTCAAAAAAGGATTGAGCCAGCTGAAGCAAAACAAATAGAACACCTGTTCCCAGTAAACTTCTCACTAATACTTTATAGTAACCAATAGAATCTGTGACCTTACCACCAATCCAGGTACCGGCTACAGAACCCAGGCCAAAAGCAAACATTATCCAGCCGATCTCATTTTTGGAAAAGGAGAGGTCTTCAGATAAATACAAAGATAGAAAAGGGATGACCATTGTTCCCGATCTGTTGATAAAAGTGATCAAGGCCAACCACCAGATTTCTCTTGACAGACCTTTAAAAGTGCCGAAGTAGTTTAAAGCAAGACGTTTCAATGTTTTGGTTTTTACATAATATGATTTTTATGGCATAAAAAAGTCCAACGATATGTCGGACTTTTAAAATATTGTTGATATTTATTTTAATCTACAATAGATAATTGGCCCGACAAGTCTTTATGACTTTCCAGTATTGGCAGGTATATCTATTTGCAATTGTCACTAAGTCTTGTTTTTGGGTAAATATAGTTTAAAAGTTTAAATGACAATAAGAAGTATTTTTTAATTTTAAGTTTTAAGTGTTGAGGACCAAGCATTGATTATAGAGTGAATGAGAAGAGTAGGATTTTGACTATTCGTTTGCTTCAATTCTCCATTTCTTAGCCTACGTTGTCGTAAGTCTTAATTTTAGCTTTTTACACTTTCAAACTGACCAAATAATTACGATTATTATTTAATCAATATCATTTTAATTGATTTTCAAAGGGAATTTATACAATCCCCATTTTCTTTAGTAAAAACGAAGCATTCATGTTTTGGCAAATACCTTTTTTAAATTTATAGTCAAAATGTAATTCTCCTTCAATAATTTCAGCATCAAAATAGTAATTAGAAACCTCATTTAGTTCATCTGCCAGACTGCAAAGGCTCAGGTCATGAGTAGCGATGATACCTGTACTTTGACTTTTTACCAGACGTTCTACAAATTGTTTTGAGCCTTTTGCCTTATCGTGTGAGTTAGTTCCTTTGAGTATTTCGTCCAAAACGATAAAATAATTATCGTTATGTATATGCTCAACTATGGTTTTAAGCCTCGAAAGTTCTGAGAAAAAATAAGAAGCCTCACTGCTGAGGGAATCTGTTGTTCTCATGCTGGTGATGAGCTTTGTAGGCTTATACAGGCATTTTTGAGCACAAACCGGCAAACCTGAATTTGCCATAACAATCATGAGCGATACGGTTCTTAAAAATGTACTTTTGCCCGCCATGTTTGCTCCGGTAATGATTAGAAAAGATTCATTGTGTATTTTAAAATCATTAACAACAGCTTCCTTTGATGGAATGAGTGGGTGAGTGGCAGATTTACAATCTAAAACCACATTCTGTTCAGTCAATTCAGGGTAGCAAAAATGGGTTTGATTGAAACTCAGATTAGCCAGACTATTGTAAGCATCAAAGAAAGAAAGGGTTTCAAACCAGGCCTCTAAATCCTCTTGATGATTATTTAGCCATTTTTCAATTTTATAGCATTGTCTGATATCCCATAAACTCAATGCATTTAAAACAAAGCCAACCATTAGATTTTGTCTCTGTTCCAGAGCATCAATGTATCTGGAAAACGCTTCAATAGCCCTTGAAACCTTAATAGTGTTACCCGACAGTTTGTTTTTATATTCTAAAAGTAACTCTGATGTAAATTCTTCATTTTCAATGGCCGATATTAATTTATGGTACTGCCTGAATAACTCCTGCGCTCTGGCAGTAGTTTGTGAAAGCTTATTGATCTTTTTCAGGAAACCTCCGGTTATACCAAGTCCCAGAAATATCCATAATAACAGCTGCATTTCGCTGATGATTTCCATAGCATATAAAGCAATAACGCCCAAAGATAGAACTGAGAATATCAGGCTCAAGCCATACATAAATTTTGGAACAAAGGCTTTGTGCTGTATGAGATTCTTCAATACCGGATTTAAATCTTCTTGTTTTTCAAGCATTTGAGCTTCTGCAGTAAAACTTTGTCTGAAATCAAGTCTCTCCGACAGGTCCTTTACGGCTTCCTGCTTTAAATCAAGGTTTTTACAGTCATTGCTTTTTAAAATGTTTGCCAATAATTGCTCACCATGTATTAAGCCAGATCTGTTTACAAATTGAAAAAAACTGTGATCTCCAAATAGATCAATATCCTCAGCGAAAGCATGTTTGGCGTCTTTGTATTGCTCACCATTTTTGAAAAGTTTACTGTCACCTTGCAAAGCTTTAATCTCATCCTTGTTTATTTTTATTACAAGTTTGGCTTTTTGTAAGGCTCTTTTTTGACTGGCATAAATTCTGATGAGAAATATGAATGAAACTATAAATAAAAGCATAAGACCAACTACAGCCAGTGTATCTGACCAAAAGAAGTAAATCCCAACAGCACAGACCAAAAATATGCTAAGTCTTATCAAACTAATTTGTAAAAGCTTGGACTTAAGTTGCTTTTTAATCAATTCAAACTTTTCAATTCGTGACCTGTAGGTTTGCTCTCTGTTCATAGGTCGCAAAATTAGATAAAATAAAAAACCATAGGCATATTAAATTTAAATAAGTAAAATTCTTTTTTGATGTCGTTTGAATATGCTGAAAATTGTCAAGAAAATACCTTAATTAAGGGAATACCTCTAAATTTATGGTTTTAAAATTGATATGTTATCGCATTTTGAGCTTTTAATATCTTTGTGAAATGAATTATACCAATGAAACATTTTATTTTGATTACGGTCATTCTGAAATACAGATCATAATAGAAGATTTTAAACATATGTCCTCAACACAGGAAATCATTCATAAATTATATATTAGAATTCGGGATGAATGGCGTTATACACCATTCAATATCGGGTTGACAAGAGGACATTTCATAGCCAGTAATATTGCCAAAAAACCAGAAGGACATTGTATTGATAAGGCCATTTTATTGGTGGCCTGTTTGAGAGCTCTAAACATTCCGGCAAGGCTTCATCTTGCAAAAGTTTCAAATCATATCGCTACAGAAAGACTGGAAAAGATAATTGGCACCAATGAATTGGCACCTCATGGTATGGTAGATGTTTTTTTCGATAACCAATGGGTGAAATGTTCACCGGCTTTCAATAAAGAACTTTGTGACCTGTATCAGGTAGATGTTTTAGACTTTGATGGTACTGAAGATGCTGTTCTTCAGCAATACAATAAACACGGCAATAAATTTATGGCCTATTTGGAAGATTACGGTCATTTTGAAGATGTGCCGTTTACTTTCATTAAAGACACTTTCAAATCAAACTATCCGGATTTCTACGAAAAGTTTAAAGACCAGGATCAGATTGTGATATAGAGAAATCATTAAAGCGTATAATCCGGAAAGGTATTTTACTAAAAGGTGATTTTCATGAACAGTAGCTATTTTATTTTTTGAACTAGGCACTTAAGCATTAATTAATATTTTAGTATAAAGTCTAATATAGTTAACTGTTATTAAAGAACTTCGGTCAGTTCGAGTGTTTTTGTATATGACGATAGAAATATACAAAAATGTACTTCGGCGGTTCTCAGCAGAACTATCGAGAACCGTCACGAGTTGGTCTCGATACATTTTTTGTTTCCTTACCAGTAAACAAAAAACACTCGACCTGACGATATTCGTTTGATTAATAATATGATAAAAAGATATATTGGATAAAGTGTTTTTATTAATAAAGTGCCTAGGTCAATTTATCTTTTTAGGTGTAGATAGCCTTGGTTTAAATAGATAAAGATTGCTTCGTCGTGCCTCCGCAAAATGACGTTTTTTTGTAACATATTTATATATTGAACTTTACGTCAAATCCAATGATTTATTCTTTTACTTACATATGTAAAATATCAAATCACTCAATCTGACGCCTTTTTACACTATGATCAGTAATCTACCAACCTAACAAATAAGCAAAGATGAGCGGTGCAACAATGGTTGCATCGGATTCTATGATATACTTAGGCGTATGGATATCCAGTTTGCCCCAGGTGATTTTTTCATTTGGAACCGCGCCGGAATAGGAGCCAAAGCTGGTTGTGGAGTCAGAGATTTGACAAAAATAACTCCAAAATGGTGTGTCTGTTCGTTCCATATCCTGATAAAGCATCGGTACGACACAAATAGGAAAATCACCTGCAATGCCACCACCTATCTGGAAAAAGCCTATGCCTTTATCTTCAGCATTATCAGTGTACCAATCGGCTAACCATGTCATGTATTCGATGCCGGACTTCATGGTAGAAGGTTGTAGTTCACCTTTTAGACAGTAGGAGGCGAAAATATTTCCCATGGTCGAATCTTCCCAGCCCGGAACAACGATGGGGATATTTTTTTCAGCAGCTGCAAGCATCCATGAATTTTTTGGATCAATTTCGTAGTATTGTTCCAAAACACCTGATTTCAGCATTTTGTACATATACTCATGCGGGAAATAGCGTTCGCCGTTATTTTCTGCGGTTTTCCAGATCTCAAAAATTTGTTGCTGTAATCGCCTAAAGGCTTCTTCCTCCGGGATACAAGTATCGGTAACACGATTTAAACCTTTTTCCAACAAATCCCATTCCTGCTGAGGTGTAAGGTCGCGGTATTCAGGAATACGTTTGTAATGCGAATGCGCCACCAGATTCATGATGTCTTCTTCAAGATTGGCACCAGTGGTTGAAATGATATGCACTTTATCCTGTCTGATCATTTCTGCCAAAGATTTACCCAATTCTGCTGTACTCATGGCACCTGCCAAGGTGATCATCATTTTCTTTCCTGATTCCAGATGGGCTTCATAAGCTTTAGCCGCATCTACAAGACTTGCAGAATTGAAATGCTTGTAGTGTTCAAGCATGAACTGAGATATTTTTCCTTTGTTAGCCATGGTTTAAAAATTTGTAAGATAATAATTTGTAATACAGTTTTGCTGCCAGAAATTCGGAGGCTTTGTGGTTTTCGATCGGAGCCAGCTCGACAATGTCAAAGCCAATCACATCCTTGACTTTAAAGATCTTTAGTAAAAACTCTAAAGTCTCGTACCAGCCTAATCCACCGGGTTCAGGTGTTCCTGTGCCAGGCAGAATAGCGGGATCAAAAGCATCCAGGTCAATGGTGATATATACCTTATCTGTCATTTGTCTGACAGCCTTTTCCATCCATTTTTTTCGGCCGACAATGTCTTGTGCAAAATAACATTGTTTGTAATTGGTATATTGTTTTTCTGAAATGTCCATACTTCTGATGCCTACCTGGATCAGATTTGTATTTTGAGAAGCATCATGAAGAGCACAGGCGTGATTATATGGCGTTCCCATATAGGATTGTCGCAAATCGGCATGGGCATCAATCTGGACCACGGTCAGGTCCGATTGTTTTTCATAGAGCGCTTTAATGATACCAATGCTCACTGAATGTTCACCACCAAAAAAGGTAAGGAATTTACCTGTTTTTAGAAGTTCTTTGGTCTTGTTGTAAACGGCTTCAAACATCAATTCCGGTGAACGGTCTTCAGAGATATCTTCCAAAATGTGCACACCTTGTTTATAGACTTCAGAATCAGTTTCAATATCGTATAGCTCCATGTTTTCAGAAGCGTCGAGGAAAGCTTCAAAACCCTTGTCAGCGCCTTTTCCCCAGGTTGATGTGCCATCATAAGGAATAGACTGTAATAAGATCTTGGCCTTTTCAAAAGTGGCTAGTTCTTTAGATATGCCCGCGTATGTACTCATGAATTGTATCCTAAAATATTAAACATATCTATTGCAGATTGTTCCTCGCGGTAGACATAGTCTATAAAATTACCCTTTTCATCTCTGTCTATTATGACATGCTTTGGCGAAGGAATAAGACAATGTTTTATACCGCCATAGCCACTTATAGAATCCTGATAAGCACCTGTATGAAAGAAACCGAGGTATAAAGGCTCCTTATCCTTGTTTTCGTATTTTGGTAAAAGCACTTCCTGATTGAAATCTTCAGAATTGTAATAATCAGAATGATCACAGCTTATACCTCCAATATTGACACGTCGGTATTCGTTATCCCATTTATTGACGGGAAGAAGTATAAACTTTTCATTGATGCTCCAGGCATCCGGAATGGTATTCATCAAAGAATTGTTGATGATATACCAGGTTTCGGTATCATTCTGGTGTTTTTGTTCCAGGACTTCAAATATGATGGCACCGGCTTCGCCAACTGTATATTTTCCGAATTCTGTAAACAGATCCGGTTCAAGTACATTTTCCTTTTCACAAGCCTCTTTAATATTTTTAACGATCTCGTTGATCATGTATTCATAATCGTATTCGAAGCCCAGTGAATTTTTGATCGGGAAGCCACCTCCAAGATTGAAAGAGGTCAAATTTTCACTTTCCTTTTTAAGATCGGTATATAATTTCAGTGCACGTTGGAATTCACCCCAATAGTAAAGTGTGTCCTTGATTCCGGAATCAACGAAGAAGTGCAGCATCTTCAATTCAAACTTGTCGTTGTTTTTGATCTTTGTGTTGAAAAACTCAATGATATCCTTAGAAGGAATACCCAATCGGGAAGTGTAATAGGCCGACTGCGCTTCCTCATTGATGGACATGCGGATACCTATTTTCAGAACTTGTTTGGGATTTAATTTTTCCAGTCTGTCAATTTCGTGGGTACTGTCCAGGATAAGAATAGAATTTTTAAATCCGTTTTCCTGCAATTGCACAATTTTCTTGAGATAGCCTTCGGTTTTATAGCCATTGTGGATTATGAGCCTGTTCTTATCGACCTGGCCTTTTGCTGCCAGATTCAGGATCAAATCGATGTCAAATTCTGATGAAGTTTCCAGATTGACCTTATGTTTGAGGGCTTCATTAATGACATGGTAAAAGTGGTTACACTTGGTACAATAGCAAAAATGGTACTTGCCTTTATAGTTGTTTTTTTTGATGGCCCGATTAAACAGGTTGCGCGTCTTTTTGATCTGGTCACCAATTTTTGGCAGGTAGATAAATCTAAAAGGCGTACCGTGTTTTTCGATGAGGTACTTGAGAGAAACGCCGTGAAAGGTCAGGTAGTCGTCTCGCAGATCAAAGCCTTCCTGTGGAAAGTAAAAGCTCTGATCAATCAGGTTAAAGTATGTGTTTTTCATTGAATAAAAACGTCTTGTAAGGTTTTAAAATTAGTTTTTCGCAAACCATACGCTGACAAAAAAGGTTAAAAAAAGTTTGCAAAAATACGCTTTTTTTGATGTGATTATCATTTTAATCCAAAATAAAAAATCAGATGAAGATTTGATTTAAAGTGGTGTTAATTCTGTTTTAATTAAAGGCTCATGGTATTAATGGATATGGTTAAATATAAAATATTCATAAGATGGTTTGAATGTTAGTTGAGTCGATCCAATTGATTTTCAAGTTTAAGGGCTTGAAATGCATATTGAGTTTTGACCTTTGACTTACAGAACTGAAATAGCATTTATATTAGGTGACATATTTTATGGTGTTATATAAAATTATTGGCCTTTTTGGACGTTACCTCAAGTACAACTGTTGTGAAGAGAATGAAAACATTTTATCTTTTATTATTGATTGCATTAAATTATTCATGTGAACCAAGAATTATAAATAATGCTAAGAATATTGAGAATGTCTTTAATAGAAACAATTTTGAAATTGAAATACAAAATTGGGGTTGTCTGGGTGGTAGAGCCGATTATTTTACTGTTATTAAAAAGAAAAATGCCTTTATTTTGAAATCTAAAAGTACAGAAAAAAGTCATCCGGTATCTAAAGTTAAAATGGACTCCTTAGAAATGTTTTTAAAGTCTAAAATCGGTAAAGATGAAGACGGAGGCTGCACAGCCATTCAATATATACGAGTTGGAACTTATTTTAATTCTGTTGATTATCAACATAATTTTTGTAGTGGAATAGAGTCTACTATTCTTAATGACTTGCTCAATTACCGCGAGCTGACTGAAAATTATGAAGACAAAAAATGATTAGCATTTCATATTACCAGAATAAAATAAAATTCATTTTTTTCAAAAAATTTCCTTAATCAGAAGTTTCAGTCAATATTAAATTAATATGAGAGTTATCATAATTATCATTGTGTTATTGAATATTTATATATCTTATAGTCAGGACTTTATGAATGAATTCAATAAGGATATTTGTGAATGCTTTACCAGTAATAAAGAAGAAAGATTAGATGCTTTAAGATCATGCTTTTATGAATCATTAAATACCTACGAATCTGAATTTGAAAGATTTATTTCTGAAAATTCAGCCTCTTCGACTGATGAAAGCGTAGGTGAACTTGCGGCAGAACTTTTTAGAGATATGCAAACAAGTTTAGTGCATAATTGTGATGCGTTTTATGAAATGTTTGAATTGTTGAGGGATGAATCAATTATAAATATGCAAAAAAAATATCCGCAATCCAAAATAGATACTTTAAATAAAAAGATTGAAAAGAATAAAACGTCTCAACTTTTATGGGAAAGGGGTAACGCCTACTTTTCCAAAGGAGAATTATCAAAAGCAAAAGAGAACTATAAGATGAGTTTAGAATTAGCCCCAGACAGTGTACAGAGTATTTATTTTTTAGGTTGGGTCTACGAAAAGGAAAAAAAGTATTTAAAAGCTATTGAGTTATACGAAAAAATATACAAATCAACAGGCGAATTGAATTTCAAAATTGCAATTGAAATGACAAAACGCAAGATGTTAACACAATAAGTTGAGATATGTAATTATTTTTTTGATGGATTATTAAAGTATTTTAAATACATTTATCTATGTCAGTAGTTTACTTAGTATTCTGCAAAAAAATATTTAAGTACTATTATTACCTTAAGCCGTAGAAAATCACTGGAGGCATCAAATATAATTAAAGTAACGTTTTTACTTTTTATACTTAAATCAACTTCATGAGGCTAATAATTAGTTTCCTTTTAATATTCAATACTATTTGCTCAATTTCTCAGGAAAACATTCACTATTATTCCGGTAGTTTTGACGCCGCTTTGGTTGACGCAAAAAAGAACAATAAAGACATTTTTTTTATAACAAAAAGTGAATCCTGTCATGTATTTGATGTTTTTACAAACAACATAAATCAAGACCTTGAAACGGTAAAGTTCTTAAATAACAATTTCATTGTATTTGAATTTAATTTGAACAAAGCCAGCGAAAATGAAATCAAAAGATTGAAAAAATATCATCACTCATGGAGAGGTTTCCCACAAATATATTTTATAGATGCAAATGAAGAGTTGATTTCAGATATAGTCTATACTCTTGATTATGATCACATTGAAAACTTAAACATTTAGAAAACTTACAAACAAATAGAATCTGATTGGAAAGCTATAAAAAGAAATAAAAGGAAAAACTTAAACCTGAAGAACCTAAAAGCATTTCTCTTATACAGGCACATAAAGTATAGTCCATACGACTTAATGCAAATTCAAAATGTCATTAAAAAATATCTCAAAAAAATAGAAGAGTCAAATTGGTCAAACGAAGAAAACTGGTCCTTATTTGAAAATCATATTACATTTTATTCAAATCCAACATTATTTGATTTTGTTGCTCAGAATAAAACAGATTTTCAAAGTAAAAATGGCGTGGAAAAAATTTCTAAATACCTGAAAAGAAATTATACAGAAATGCTCTCTCTAAAATCCAGAGAAGATTTGAAAAAAGCAGTCGACGAATATCCTTTTAATACAGTAGCTGAAGCCCAAGAAGCACTTGAGTCTTATAAGGTTATTGAAAAATCAGAATTTAGGTTCAGAATCACAGATTGAACATTACGTTTTAAATAAATGTGCAGTATCTGACAAGAGTCCGAAGGACGGATTTAGATATGAGATCAAAAATACCGTAACGTAAATGAGTAGCCTCAGATTTTTCAATTTTCAAAAAAAAAGCCTACTTTTGATATGAATATTGTCTCGCCTGAATCATGGTATTTTCAATTCCACAATAGACTTACCTCATTCTGAAAGCTACAAGGTCTGAAACAATATGATTAAATTTCTAAATTAAATACTACGACATCCGCAAAAAAAATTTAGATATCAGGTCCTAATCATGTAATAAGCTTTGGTAAAAGAATATGATAGGTTTCAATACGCTCGATCGAGCAAAATAATAATTATTATAAGCCTTTAATAAAATCCCCAAACAGATCTTCAAACTGACTGCCTTTATCAAAGCGGTGCTTGCTAAGTTTTTTATGAATAGTCAAAGCCCATAAGACTAATTCCATGTAAAAATACTGGTCATTTTCAGAAGCTCCTTCAATGTACTTATTCACAAAAACTTTAAGCGGCTTTATTTTAGACAATTCTTCTTTGTAAAGACTATCGGGTGAATCATCTAAAATTTCAATACCTTTATTTTCAGCAAACCATCGGACTATGGCATCATGAGGTTTGTCTTCGTCTTCTTTTTCCAGTTTTTTGATCTCGGGAAAATAGGTCTGATACAAGGTTTTTATGGCATTTTCTATCAGGCCCTGAGCAACTAGTTCCACACCTGCCTGTTCACCTTCATAAAGCAATTCTATCTTACCGGTGATGGCCGGCAGTATTCCACCAAAATCAGCTAACCGGATTTGGGTGGATTTCTCATCATTGATCATCGCACGTCGTTCTGCTGTACTCACTAGATTTTCATACGCACTGATGCTAAGCCTGGCACTTACGCCACTTTTTACATCAATATATTCACTTTTTCTGGCTTCAAAGCTGATTTGTTCCAAAAGCAATTGGGCAATTTCAGGTACTTTGATGTGTTTTTGTTGTTCTGACAATTCAACTTCTTGTTGTGTGATTTCTCTTGCAATTTGAACAGTCTTAGGATAATGTGTAAGGATCTGTGATCCTATTCTATCCTTCAAAGGCGTTACAATACTGCCTCGATTGGTGTAATCTTCAGGATTGGCAGTAAAGACAAATTGAATTTCCATTGGGAACCTGAACTTGAATCCGCGGATCTGTAGATCACCTTCCTGTAAGATGTTGAATAAAGCTACCTGTATTCTGGCCTGGAGGTCCGGTAATTCATTAATAACAAAAATGCAACGGTTAGCTCGTGGTATCATCCCAAAATGAATCACTCTATCATCGGCATAACTTAATTTGAGATTTGCCGCTTTGATAGGGTCAATGTCGCCAATGAGGTCTGCTACACTTACGTCTGGCGTAGCCAGTTTTTCTGCAAACCGATCTTCTCTGTGCAGCCAGTCGATTGGAGTTTCGTCGCCGTATTCTTTGATTTGTTTCTGTGCAAATCTGGAAATAGGATGTAAAGGATCATCATTAATTTCTGAACCTTTTACAACTGGAATATACTCATCTAAAAGGTCAACCATTTTTCTGGCAATCATGGTTTTGGCTTGCCCTCGTAAACCTAATAAATTGATATTATGTTTGGATAAAATAGCCCTTTCAACCTGGGGAATAACCGAATTTTCATAACCAATAACACCTTCAAAACTATTGATGTTGTTTTTTATGTTATCAATAAGATTATACCTCAATTCATCTTTTACAGATTTAGAATTATAGCCGCTTTCTTTAAGTTTGCCAAGTGTATTAATATGCTGTATATCCATTTTATTTTGTTCTTTTGTTTCTGTTCTGCTCATAATCTCTAAACACGAGTTCGCCAAGACCTTTTAATCCGGAATAAAAAGCTTTACCCTTATTGGATTTTGTAAACTGGTCTACAAATTTTTGTAAGTAGGGGTCAGAGGTGATCATGAATGTCGTAATAGGAATGTTCAGTTTTCTGGCCTGAGCTGCCATATTATAACACTTATTGGTAATAAAGGGGTCGAGCCCGGCAGAATTCTTGTAATATGTACCGTCGGCCATTCTCAGGCAACTTGGTTTACCGTCTGTGATCATAAAAATCTGTTTGTTGGCCTGTCTTTTTCTTCTCAGTAAATCCATTGCCAGCTGCAAACCAGCAACAGTATTGGTATGGTAAGGACCAACGTTGAGATAGGGGAGATCTTTGATCTTTATCGGCCACGCGTCATTTCCAAATACGATGATATCCAGTGAATCTTTAGGATATCTTGTAGTAATCAATTCGGCCAAAGCCATGGCTACTTTTTTTGCAGGTGTGATACGATCTTCGCCGTACAGAATCATGCTATGGCTGATGTCTATCATCAAGACCGTACTCATTTGCGTCCTGTGGTAAGAATCCTGAACCACCAAATCTCTTTCAGTCAGGTCAAAACTTGCTAAACCTTGTCTGGACTGAGCATTTTTTAAGCTTTCAGTCATGGAAATTCTGTCTAAAGCATCACCAAATTCATAGGTACGCATGTCTCCTGAAGGTTCACCGTGAAGACCTTTCAGTTTGGTCTGATGATTACCTGAAGCACTTTTTTTCAGTTTGCCAAAAATCTGTTCTAAAGCTCTTTTTCTAATGGCCTGTTCAGTTTTGTCGGTAATGGACATCTTTTTGCCGCCATTTGGCTTTACCTCTTCTCTTATATAACCTTTCTTTTTGAGGTCTTCTATAAAATCTTCAATGGTATAGTCTTCAGTTGTTAGATTGTATTCTTTATCAAGTGCTTTAAGCCAGTCTATAGCCTCATCAAAATCACCGGACGTGTAGGTGATCAACTCCTTAAAGATATCAAATAGCTTTTCAAACAATGAAATATCTTCTTCACTATAGGCTTCAAATTTATATCCGCTTTGTCTTAATTCAAAATTCATATCGTAAATGTAGCAGAATTATGACGATATGATGTCTGAGGTTCTGTTAAACTGTTTTTAAATATAAATCAGTCTTTGTTAAGGTAATCTAGTCTGAATTTAAGAATTAAACTCAAACTCCTGATCAGCATCCAGACAAAAAACGCTATCCAGATGCCGTATAGCTCAAGTTCAAAAGCGTCGCAGATAAACACAGTTGGCAGAAAGCCTAAAAATGTAGCTGCAAAAAGGACATTTCTTAAAAAAACGGCTTTTCCAAGGCCTTTGAAAATCCCGTCAAAGACAAATGCTAAAGCATTTATGGGTTGCATGGCCAGAACAATCCAGAATAAACTATAAAAAATATTCAGTACTTCAAGGTCTTCATTAAAAATTATGCCTATGGATTTATAAAAAATGCTGCATAAACCTACAAGCAATAATGCAATTAATATGGCATATTTTGATATATCAATACTCAAATACCATAGTGCTTTAAAGTTTTTTTCTCCGAATAGTCGACCACCAATAGCATTTCCTGCATTGGCAAAACCATCAATAAAAAAAGAGAAGAACAGCCAGATATTCATCAGAATGCTTTGCGCGGCAATGTGGTTGTTGCCGTAAGTAGTTGCCAACCTGTTGGAGGTAATAATAGCAATGTTAAGAAAAAGGGTTCTTAAAAAAAGGTTGAGACTCATCAATAATAATGGTCTAAGTTGAGGGTTAGGTTTTAAACTTACTTTGAGGTTAAAAGGGGTTTTATTAAAGAAATAAATTAAAGCCATGATCAACATGGTGAGTTGAGCCAAAAGGCTACCTATGGCAGCGCCTGTAAGGTGTAGGCCTTCAAAAATCCCGTCTATACCGTAAACCAAAAGATAGGTAAATAGAACGTTTACGGCGCCGCCTGTAAGACTGCAGGTCATGGCCCATGAGGTGTTTTGTAAACCTCTGAATACGCCAAATATGGCAAATGTTACTAAGGTTAAGGGAAAACCTAAGGCACGTATACGATAGTAAGCTGTGGAGTATTCGAGTATCAGACCTTTGGCTTCAAATAATTCTCTGAAAATAAATTCAGAAAGTAAGGCGGTAACGGAATAGATAAGAATGCTTAACACAAAGTTGAGGGCAATGGTTTGAGGTACCAGAGTTTTGACAGCGTTAAGTCTGTTAGCACCAAGATGTTGCGAGACTAAGGCGGAGATTGCTGTTTTAGTCTGTGCAAGTATCCAGATAATAGCGCTTAAAAAAGACCCTACAAGACCTACTGCGGCAAGAGCTTCAACAGAATTGCGGTCCACGTTTCCAATGATAGCAATATCTGTCAGCGAGATCAGCGGTTCGGCTATGCCTGCAACTATAGCAGGTATGGCTATCCTGTTGATGTCTTTCAAGCTGATTTTTGACATCCTATAACATTTCGTAAAGACGTTCCAGAGCCATACCTCTTGAACCTTTTATGAGTATATGAGCATCTTTTATTTTATTTTGTCTGAGATGTTTTTTTAGTTCATCAAAAGTGTAAAAAGTATTAAAGCCTTTGCCTTCAAGCGCTTGATGGAAAATATTTCCGCAAAAATATATTTCTTCAATATTAAGTTTTGCAGCTAATTCGGCTATACTTTGATGTTCTGTGATTTGGTCCTCTCCCAGTTCAAACATGTCACCGAGAATAGCAATTTTTTTATCAGCCTTTTGTTGATCGAAGCTCTCTAATGCGGCTTTCATGCTTGTAGGATTGGCATTATAAGCATCAGAAATTAAGGTATTATCTTTCGTTATTTTGATCTGAGAGCGATTATCTTTTGCTTCAAAATTCTGGATAGCCTCTTTGACCTTTAGAATATCAACACCAAAATAGTGACCAATACCTACAGCAGCAGCTATGTTTCTGAAGTTGTAGGCTCCAATGAGCTTTGATTTGACATTTATACTCTCAAACTCAAGTTCAACGAACGGATCTGCTTTTTTAAAAAAGACCTTGTAGTCGGCGTGTTTTCCTTCACCAAAACTGAATTTTTTAGTATCCTTTAATTTAGCCATTTGTTTTTCATCATCCGCATTGACAAAAGCTAACTTATTATGTGCTTTCAGATAATCATAAAGTTCGCTCTTCCCTTTTATGACACCTTCAACACCTCCAAAGCCTTCCAGATGCGCCTTTCCAAAATTGGTAATATATCCAAAATCCGGTTTTGTAATTTCAGAAAGGAAAGTAATTTCCTTCTGGTGATTGGCTCCCATTTCTATAACACCAATCTCAGTTTTTTCATCAAGTTCCAGAAGGCTAAGAGGTACGCCAATGTGATTGTTCAGGTTTCCTGATGTCGCTTTGGTATTAAACTTTTTAGACAAGACTTCTGCGATAAGTCTTTTAGTGGTAGTTTTTCCGTTGCTACCCGTAATAGCCAACACAGGAACCTGTAAAAAGTCTCTATGGAATGTCGCTAAGCTTTGTAATGTATGAAGTGCATTTTTAACCAGGACCTTTTTGTCCATGTCATGCATTGTTTCATCAACTACTGCCAATCTTGCTCCTTTTTTTATGGCTTCATTAGCGTAAAGGTTACCATTAAAATTATTACCCTTTAGAGCAAAAAATATTTCATTCTGTTTTATTTTTCGGGTGTCTGTAGAGACGCCGCTACTTTTAAGAAATTCGCTGTGAAGTGTTTTAATATCCATATCTTAATTAAATAAAAAAGCCCTAATGTAAAATTAGGGCTTTCAAATAAATTATAAATTATTTTAATTTCTTTTTTTTGGAGAGTTGCTTTGAGCTCCGGCCATAGACATGGCGTTTCTGAAACCAATGTAGTCTGTAGACATGTCCTGAGGGTAAAAACGGCGCTGTGCCGGATCCAACCAGTAGGCTCTGTCTCTCCAGGAACCACCTTTTATAACTCTTATTTCATTGTTAATAAGGGTAGTTCTTTCATTACTTTTGTCGTATTCTCTTTTCAGACCAGTCGTGTCAGCAGAAACTACGTGCTGTGGTGAGTTGTACATTCTTTGATCATCACTGGTATCAGATAACCCAAAATATCTGGATGATTGCTTATCACCATCTCTGAAATCTATATTATCAGCTTTGGAGAATTGAGTTCTCAAGTAAGTCTCTTCTTCATCAACCTCTTTTTTCTTGATTTCACCGGGAAGACTTCTGTAAACAATATTTCCGTTACTTAGAGTATCATACTGAACATCATCGGGACCTAAAATTTCTACAGTTCCATCGGAAGAAATCATGTTTTTAGTGTAAACATTTCCTCTGAAGTAATTGAAATCATTAAATTCTTCATCTATTTTAGGTCTGTAAACATCAAGCACCCATTCGGCTACATTTCCAGCCATATCGTAAAGTCCAAAATCGTTTGGCTCAAATGACTTTATCGGAGTAGTTATAGCACCTTTGTCGTCGTTCCATCCGGATATGCCACCATAATCTCCAATTGTTCTTTTAAAGTTTGCCTTTTGGTCACCTCTTATCCTTTTGTCTCCTGCTCTGGTGTATTTTCCATCCCAAGGATATTTTTTCTTACCGCGATAAGAATTGTAATCTCTTACAGAACTCATTCCTAAGGCAGCAAACTCCCATTCAGCTTCGGTTGGTAGCCTGTATTCTGAAGATAATAGAACACCATCTCTCATTGTAACATATTTACCGGAAACATTACCATCCTCATCTGTGTTTCTATCTATATTTCTTTGAGACATTTTTCCTCCTGTTAACAATTCTTCATCACCTCCCAATGCTTTACTTGGTGCTGCAAGGTAAGTTTCAGTAGAGAAAGCCGGTACATCTTCAGAAACTTTAAGGTGTGCATCTCTCTCAACGTATCCTTCCTCGGATAATCTTCTGAAATTTACCTGATTTGTTCTCCACTCGCTAAATTCATTGGCCTGAACCCAATTGACACCAACTACGGGATATTTAGCATAAGACGGATGTCTTAGATAATGCTTGACCATACTTTCATTAAAACCTAGTGGATTTCTCCAAACTAAAGTATCCGGAACAGCGCCTTTATAGATATTGCTGTAATTTTGATTTGAAGGAGGGAATTTTTTCTTAATATAATAAAGATACTGAAGATACATGTTGTTGGTAACTTCTGTCTCATCCATATAAAATGACTGTACGTGTTGCTGAGTTGGTGTATTATTCCAATCATGCATAACATCATCTCTTACCTGACCCATAGTAAAAGAACCACCTTCTATAGGGATTAATCCCGGACCTGGTGTTTCCTGAACGAATTTTGTAGTAAAATCAGGACCGCCTTTGCGACCCGTTAGGTCTATACCTGTTGCTCTGGAAACATTATCATAATTTCTGGTGTTATTACAAGAAACCAATACCAAAGAAGCAAACAAGAAAGTAAAAACTAAAGATCTATTGTTTACAATCATATTCTAAATTTCAAAATGGGTTGCAATATAATAATTAACGACATATTATCAACAATATTTCACGCATTTAAAAAAAATGCTAAAACCACAACTTTGCAAACCTTAAATACTACTTTTGATATCTCGACGTTAATCTATTTAACGAAAGGATATTTATGAAGAAATACTTATTGCTTTTATTATTATTCTGTGTCATTCTTGGATCTGATGCTCAGGATCAGAATATTTCAATTGATTGGGGCGAAAATATTAACGTGTCAACAGAAGCGGACAGAGTGTCTTTAATATATGGTTTTACAAAAAAATATTTTCAATATTCCAACTTAAAAAAAGAAATTACTTATTCCAGATCTTTTAAAAACCTAAGTGCAGAAAATTACATACTTACCAACATAGCATTTGAAGATGTTGTTGATGATGAATTGAAGGGCGTTGAAAGCTTTCAGTCAGATTTTGATTATGAGGTCAAAATGAGTAATGCCAGAGACAAAAGATATCTTACAGTAACTTTCAATCCTTACATTAAAGAGAATGGCCTTGTGAAAAGAGTAGTTGCTTACACTTTGCAACCATCTTCAAGGCGTCCCGATTTCAGCAAATCTGCATTTAGTTCTCAGGGTATTCAGAATTCTGTATTGGCAACTGGTGATTGGTTTAAGTTTTACGTTGAAGAAACAGGTGTTCATCAATTAACATATACATTCCTTTCCCAGCTTGGTTTGAATTTGTCTGGTGTTAGTTCGGATCAAATCAAAATTTATAGTCATGGCGGTGGCATGTTACCATTCTTAAATTCCGAAAACCTTTACTATGATCCTCCGCAATTACCGCTTCAGGTGTTTGACGGAAATGATGGTCAGTTTGATCCGGGTGATTTTATTTTATTATATGCTGAATCTACCATAGGTTGGAATGAAGAAAGTCAGACACATATCAATGCCTATGCAGACAGAGCTTTTTATTATGCAACCTTAAATAATGATTTACCTGAAAGAATATCAACTGTTCAAAACCTGAATTCAACACCTTCAGAAATTGTGACCAGCTTTGATGATTTCAGATTTTATGAGGTCGATGAAACCAGTATGTCACTTGTAGGACGAAGATGGTTCGGAGACAGATTTGATATAGAAACTGAGAGAACCTATGAATTCCAATTCAATAATTTAATCACCTCCGAACCTTTGAGATATCAAATGCAGTTTGGGGCAATTTCTTCGGTCTCAAGCCAATTCAATATCAGCATTAACGGTTCAGAGGTCAGTTCTGTTCTCGTTGGGCCAAATGGCGATAGTCTTCCGTCTAACGGCTCAGGTACAGCCTCTCAAACAAATGTTTCTTCAGACAATATCACAGTCACTTTGAATTACAATAAAAACGGTAATCCTGCAGCAAGAGGGTTTTTAGATTATATCAGATTGAGGGCCAAATGTGAACTGAGAGCCGGTGATGAACAGTTTATTTTTCAAAATCTTGATATTCTAAACACAACAACAGTGGTTGAATACCAAATAGAAAATGCCTCCAACCTGTCACAAGTTTGGAAGATTGATGACCTTACGTCAATATCTGCATATCAAAATCAGGATAGCAGCTCTTTATTTTCAGTGGTCGTAAATCATGATCCGGAGACTAAATTTCTCGCGATATCTCCAAATGATTATTTGACTCCGCGTATATCTCAGTCAGACAGGGTTGTTGAAAATCAAAATCTTAAGGGTACTATATTTAATAATGCACAAGGTAGTTTTCAGGATGTGGATTATATTATTTTGACGCGGACAGATTTTCTTTCTCATGCAAATCGCTTAGCAGATATAAGGAGAAACACCAATAATTTTAATGTCAAGGTTGTTGATTTAGATAAGATCTATACAGAATTCTCATCCGGAAAACAGGATATTGTGGCGATCAGAAATTTTATGAAGTATGTTTATGATAATGCTTCCTCAGAGCAGAATCGCATTAAGTACTTATGTCTTTTGGGTGACACTTCCGTTGACTATAAAAACAGACTACAGGGAAATAACAATATAGTTCCTACTTTCCAGAATTTTGGGAGTTTTTCAACCACTCGATCCTCTTTTATGTCTGATGATTTTTATACCCTGATGGACCCCAATGAGGGTAGTATGAGCAACTCAGATAAAATGGACTTTGCTGTTGGTAGAATTGTCGTTGACACGCAAGAAGAGGCCAGACAGGCGATCGACAAAATTGTTGATTATGAATCTCGTGAGTCTTACGATGACTGGAGGAATGACTTTATTTTGATTTCAGATGATGTTGATGAAAACTGGGAACACGAAAACATTCAGGTCAATCTGGATAATTTGGGTGATGATATTTCAGCAAACAAGCCAAATATAAATGTGATTAAAATACACAGCGATGCCTATCAACAGCAAACCTCTGCTGGAGGAAACAGATACCCGGTTGTAAATAAAGAAATTAATGAAAGAACAGAATTAGGCGCAACGGTTATAAATTACTTTGGTCATGGCGGAGAAGAAGGATTGGCTCAGGAGCGCATTGTGACGCAATCCAGTGTTCAGTCATGGCAAAACCCAAACCGGTATAATGTTTTTCTCACAATTACTTGTGAATTTACCCGATTTGATAATCCACTGAGAATATCAGCAGGAGAATTAGCCTATAGAAATCCAGATGGAGGACCTGTGAGCATGATCACGACAACAAGAGCAATAACAGTGACAGATGGTGTGTCCTTTAATAATGAAATGGCGCCTTTCCTGTTTGATTATGCAGAAAATCAGATAACAGTAGGTGAGGCTGTAAGACTGGCAAAAAATGAACTTAGCTCAAATGGGCGTAGAATTGTATTCTATATCGGTGATCCCGCGCTAAGAATCCCTTTTCCTAAGCCTAATATTAGATTGACAAGTGTAAATGATATTCCGCTGAATGTTTTTAATGATACCTTGAAGGCGCTCAGCAAAAATAAATTTTCAGGTGAAATTGTCGACGATGCCGGTAATAAAATAAACAATTACTCCGGTGTACTCTCTGCAACACTTTTTGATAAAAAAATTGAACGTTCAACCCTTGCAAATGACGGAACAAGAAATAATCAGGGTGAATTGCTTATAATGGATTTTACAACCTTAGGTGAAATACTATTTAAAGGTCAGGCCAGTGTTAACAATGGTGAATTTGAATTTGAATTTGTATTACCCAAAGATACCAGGATACCGGTGGATAATGGCAGAATTAGTTTTTATGCCGTACGCGATAATATTTTGGAAGACCAATCGGGTTTTAGTAATGAAATACTCATTGGAGACATCAATGAAAACGCACCGCAGGATAATCAGGGTCCTATCATTCAGCTTTTTATGAACGACGAGTCTTTTGTTGATGGCGAGACCACCGACGATTCTCCTTTTTTACTGGCAAATCTTCAGGATGAAAACGGAATTAATACCGCCGGAGGAATAGGTCATGATATTGTTGCTATTTTAGATGGCGATGAAGCTAATCCTATTATTTTAAATGAGTTTTATGAGGCTGAGGTAGACGATTTTTCAAGAGGAGAGGTAATGTACAAGCTCAGAGATCTTGAGGATGGTTTGCACACAATTAGCTTTAAAGCATGGGATACCTATAATAACTCATCAACAGCAGAGATCACCTTCAGGGTTGCAAATAATGACGGCCTGGATATATCCAGGGTTCTCAATTACCCGAATCCGTTCGTTGATTATACAGAATTCTGGTTTCATCATAACCAGGCATTTCAACCCCTAAATGTTCAGGTGCAGGTTTTTACAGTTACGGGTAAAGTGGTTTGGACTCATAACCAGACAATAACTCCGGATGGCTTTTTATCCAGAGACATTACCTGGGATGGGCGCGATGATTTTGGAGATCAGATCGGTAAAGGTGTTTACATATACAAGTTAACTGTTGAATTACCAACAATCAACAAAAAAATTGAAAAATTCGAAAAACTCGTTAAGCTATAACGACATAATTATATCTTTGTCACATGAAATATACAAATTTTTTAATCGCTTCATTTCTTTTTATTTATTCGGCTAAGATGGTAGCTCAGGTTGCTGAACCGGAAAGGGTAATTACTACAGCAGTACCGTTTCTATTAATTGCCGGTGATGCCAGAGCTTCCGGAATGGGAGATCAAGGCGCTGCAACACCTGTTGATGCATTTTCAAACCAATGGAATCCCGCAAAATTTGCTTTTTCTGAAGCCAAGTCGGGAATAGGATTGGGATATACACCGTATCTAAGAGAACTTGTTACCGATATCAACCTTGGTCAGTTGTCCTATTTCAACAGAATAAATGACAGAAGTGCTTTTGCAGGCGGTATACGATTCTTTGGTTTGGGAGGTGTTGAACTTCGCGAGACAGCAGATCAGGTGCCACGAATTGTAGAGCCCAATGAATTCGCAGTAGACTTGACTTATGCCCTAAGATTAAGTGAACAATTTTCTATGGCTGTAACCGGAAGATATATAAGATCAGACCAGAGAATACCCGGTTTCAACGGCGATGCAACGGCTGCTAATTCTTTTGCTGCAGATATATCTGCCTTTTACAGAAGTGAAGAAAAATTTTATAATAACTTCAACGGCAGATGGCGTTTTGGGGCTGTTATCCAAAATATAGGTCCTAAAATCAGATTTGACGATGTTGGCGATGAAAACTTTTTACCAACAAACCTTAAGCTTGGTGGTGGATTTGATTTTATATTAGACATGTCAAACCGAATTGGTGTATATGCTGAAATAAACAAACTTTTAGTGCCTACACCACCTGAAGTTTTTGAGGATGAGAATGGAAACCTCACCCCTGAAAGTTTACAGGCTATTCAGGACTATAGAAATGGTGATCCATTTTCAGGTATTTTTAAATCATTTACCGACGCACCCGGTGGTTTTTCTGAAGAATTACAGGAAATTACTTATTCTCTTGGTGCAGAGTACTGGTATGAAGACAGTTTTGCTTTCAGATTAGGATATTTCCATGAATCTGAGGTTAAAGGTTTCAGGCAATTTGTAACATTAGGTGCAGGCTTTAGGTATTCTTCAATAAATATTGATGCTTCTTATTTGTTCTCAACAACACCCGTACAAAACCCACTTGAGGGAACGCTGAGATTTTCCATTACCTTCAATATAGGAGAAGGGACTTATATAGAATATTAGATTGAGATTATTTCATGGGGCGAAAAGAAAAAATAGTCACTGAAATAGAAGTATTTGAAAGTATTTCTGGTTGTTCTGTTTCAATTCAGAAATTAATGAAAAAAGCGCAGGAGGCCAGAGCCAAAGCTTATGCACCTTACTCAAATTTTTATGTCGGCGCTGCAATTTTACTGGAAAACGGGACAATTGTAACCGGCAGTAATCAGGAAAATGCCTCTTACCCGGCAGGTCTTTGTGCAGAACGCACCGCACTATTTTATGCAGGCGCAAAGTATCCTAATCAAAAAATCAAAAGTATAGCACTTACCGCAGGCCCTAAAGGTGAAGAAAATTTGAAACCGGTTCCACCTTGTGGATCATGTCGGCAGGCCATTGCAGAATACGAACAAAAACAAAAACCTCCTATTAGTATATACTTTATGGGGACTTCCGGCGAAGTAAAAATGGTTAAATCTCTACTGGATTTGCTTCCCTTAGCCTTCAATAAAGATTTTTTAGATGGCACTTAGTTAGTTTTCAGTTGTTATTTTCGTTAATTTCAAAATTCAAACGCCTTTAGTGAATTGACTTAAGAAACCAATTGTCAATTTTTTTTTATCTTTACTTCTATGAAAACAATACAACATGAAATAACTGATATTAATCAACTTGATGTAAATGGGTTTTACACCTATGCGGATTATTTAACCTGGAGATTTAAAGAGCGTGTAGAACTGTTTAAAGGCAAATTGATGAAAATGAGTCCGGCTCCAAGTTTTTCGCATCAGGATATTGCAACAAAACTCATAGGTTATATGTTTAATCATTTTTTAAATAAACCTTGTAAAGTGATATCAGCTCCATTTGATGTTCGATTAAAAGACTCCAAAAAACCTGTTACTGACAGTGATTATAACACTGTTGTACAACCAGACCTTACAGTAATTTGTGATTTGGAAAAAATTGATGAACGCGGTTGTAAAGGCTCACCTGATTTAGTTGTTGAAATTCTTTCAGCTGGCAATTCTAAAAAAGAAATGGGCATCAAATTTGATTTGTACGAAGAAAATAAAATCCCTGAATATTGGATTGTAGAACCTGCTAATCAAACCATTTTGGTGTATTGCTTAAAAGGTGAAAAATACATTAACGAAAGGCCACTATCTGTTGATGCGAAAATACAGAGCAAACTTTTTCCAGAGTTAGATTTTAAATTGAAGGATATTTTTGAGAATTAAGATTGCAAATCTATTAATGAATTTGTTTTATCTAAGCAAATGAAGACATTAGAACAGAAAATAACAGATATCAATCAACTTGATGTAAATGGGTTTTACACCTATGCGGATTATTTAACCTGGAAATTTAAAGAGCGTGTAGAATTGTTTAAGGGTAAATTGATGAAAATGACCCCAGCCCCTAGTTTTTCGCATCAGGATATTTCTGGAGAATTATTTGGTAACCTTTATAATTTCTTAAAAAATAAACCTTGCAAAGTCATATCAGCTCCATTTGATGTTCGATTAAAAGACTCCAAAAAACCTGTTACTGATAGTGATTTTAACACTGTTGTCCAACCGGACCTTACAGTAATTTGTGATTTGGAAAAAGTTGATGAACGCGGTTGTAAAGGCTCACCTGATTTAGTTGTTGAAATTCTTTCACCTGGCAATTCTAAAAAAGAAATGGGCATCAAATTCGATTTGTATGAAGAAAACAAAATCCCTGAATATTGGATTGTAGAACCTGCTAATCAAACTATTTTGGTGTATTATCTAAAAGGTGAAAAATACATTAATGAAAGGCCACTATCCGTTGATGCGAAAATACAGAGCAAACTTTTTCCTGAGCTAGATTTTAAATTGAAGGATATTTTTGAGAGATAAATTTTAAAATCTATAACCAAATGTCATTTTATTGAATAATCCTGTTTAAATGGGTCATCTTATACTTAATGTTCCTTAATGTTTTAATGTTTAAAAATTAAGAGTAATACCAAAAACTACCACTTTATAAACTCTAAAAACCACCCTGTCCCGAAGCCTAGGGACCTCCGGGTAAGGACTTTTTTAAGTGTGTAGTCTAAAAAAAAGCGTTTTATTTATTTTTTTTACTCTTAATCATCATTTCCAACATATCCCACATTTCTTCCGGAATTTGTTCTAGTAAGTTAAACTGACCAGCGCCCTTTAGCCATTCTCCGCCATCTATTGTGATCACTTCGCCGTTGAGGTACTCGGCAAAATCAGATAATAGATAGGCAGACAGGTTGGCTAACTCCTGGTGATCACCTACTCGATTCAGTGGAACTTTTTTAGATAGGTCAAATTTTTCTTTTAGTTCGCCGGGAAGAAGCCTGTCCCATGCACCTTTTGTCGGAAACGGTCCTGGTGCTATGGCATTAAACCTTATGCCGTATTTGGCCCATTCCACAGCTAAAGATCTTGTCATAGCCATAACGCCTGCTTTCGCCGTCGCACTTGGCACAACATACGCAGAACCAGTCCAGGCATAAGTGGTTACAATACTAAGTACAGTTTTCTGTGTTTCTTTATGATCTATCCAGTATTTCCCAAAGGCCAGAGTACAGTTTTTAGTTCCTTTAAGTACTATGTCTATGATGGTATCAAAAGCATTAGAGGACAGTCTTTCTGTAGGTGAAATAAAGTTGCCTGCCGCATTATTAAGCAGTCCATCTATCTTTCCGAAATGTTCGATACTTTTATCTCGCATTTCGCAAACCGCATCATAATCTCTGACATCACACTGTAAAGGCAAAACTTTGCCTCCTGTTTGCTCTTCAAGTTCTTTTGCAGCTTTTTCAAGCTTTTCGAGATTTCTGGAAGTGATTACTACCTGAGCTCCTAACTCCAGCAGATATTTAGTCATTGATTTGCCTAAACCACTACCGCCTCCTGTAACAACATAAGTTTTTCCTTTAAGCGCATCATCTCTGAGCATTTTAGCTTTATAATCCATATTAATCGGGTATAGTTTTTATTAAAATTTCCAGTAGATCAATCGCAGCCTGACTGATTTTTGTGCCCGGTCCAAAGACCGCGACAGCACCGGCATCAAACAGGTATTCATAATCTGCAGAAGGAATTACACCTCCTACAATGACCATAATATCCTCTCTTCCTCTTTCTTTGAGTGCTTTTATGACTTCGGGTACCAGGGTCTTATGTCCGGCTGCCAGAGAAGAAACGCCAAGGACATGTACATCATTTTCAACGGCTTGTTGTGCCGCCTCTTCAGGCGTTTGGAATAAAGGCCCTATGTCCACATCAAAACCCAGGTCGGCATAACTCGTAGCGACAACCTTTGCACCTCTGTCATGACCATCCTGACCCATTTTGGCAATCATGATTCTTGGTCTTCTGCCCTCAAGTTCTGCAAATTTATCTGCCAAAGCTTTGGCTTGTTCAAATGTTTTATCTGTTTCCATTTCACGACTGTATACACCACTAAATGATTGAATTTCTGCCTGATGTCTTCCATAGGTTTTTTCCAGAGCCATACTTATTTCTCCAAGTGTAGCGCGTTGCTTAGCTGCTTCTACAGCTATTTCAAGCAAATTCCCTTTTCCACTTTTGGCTGCTTGGTACAATTTTTCGAGCGTTGCCTGAACTTCATTTTCATTTCTGCTGGCTCTTAGATTTTTTAGTTTTTCTATCTGTTGAAGTCTTACACTTTGGTTATCAACTTCTAGCGTAACAATTGGATCCTCTTTTTCAAGTCTGTAACAATTTACACCAATAATTTTGTCTTTTCCGGAATCAATTTTAGCCTGTTTTTTAGCAGCGGCCTGCTCAATCCTGAGTTTGGGAATACCTTTTTCAATGGCTTTTGTCATACCGCCAAGTTCTTCAATTTCCTGAAGGTGCTCCCATGCACGCTGAGCAATATCGTGGGTAAGTCTCTCAACATAATAACTTCCTGCCCATGGATCTACAGTTTTTGTAATTTTTGTTTCTTCTTGCAGGTAAAGTTGGGTATTTCGGGCAATCCTTGCTGAAAAATCTGTAGGCAATGCTATGGCTTCATCCAGGGCATTGGTATGCAGGCTTTGGGTTCCTCCAAATGCAGCAGCCATGGCTTCAATACAGGTTCTGGCTACATTATTAAATGGATCCTGCTCTGTAAGGGAATATCCACTGGTCTGTGAATGTGTTCTCAATGCCAGTGACTTAGGATTCTTAGGATTAAATTTCTTTACCAATTTTGCCCATAGTAATCTCGCAGCGCGCATCTTGGCGATTTCCATAAAGTGGTTCATGCCAATGCCCCAAAAAAAGGATAATCTTGGCGCAAAACTGTCTATGTCCATGCCGGCTTCCAGACCGGTTTTAATGTATTCTAGTCCGTCGGCCAGGGTATAGGCCAATTCTATATCTGCCGTTGCACCGGCTTCCTGCATGTGATATCCTGATATGCTAATACTATTAAATCGTGGCATTTTTTGGGAGGTATATTCAAAAATATCAGCAATTATCTTCATAGAAGGCGTAGGCGGATAGATGTAGGTGTTTCTAACCATGAACTCTTTTAAAATATCATTTTGAATGGTGCCGGAAAGTAATTTGGTCTCCACACCGGTTTCGTTCGCTGCAGCGATGTAAAAAGCCATTATGGGCAGTACAGCGCCATTCATGGTCATGGAAACGGACATTTTATCCAGCGGAATTTGGTCAAAAAGCACTTTCATGTCTTCTATGCTGTCAATGGCAACACCCGCCTTACCAACATCACCAACAACGCGATCATGATCACTGTCATAACCTCTGTGCGTTGGCAGGTCAAAAGCTACAGATAAGCCTCTTTGTCCTGCTTTTAGATTTCTTCTGTAAAATGCATTGGATTCTTCAGCAGTTGAAAAGCCCGCGTATTGTCTAATGGTCCACGGTCTGCCGACGTACATGCTTGAATATGGTCCACGTAAATAAGGAGGGATGCCTGCAGCAAAGTCTAAGTGTTCTAAATCCTGAATATCTTTTTCGTCGTATTTTGGTTTGACTTTTATCTTTTCATTGGTGTTGAAAATATCCTTTTTTGCCGGGGCATGATGGTCAAAATCAAAATTCAGTTGTATATCTTTTATGTTATTTTTCATGATCAAAAATTTTATAGAGATTCTTTTTTAAGTCTTTCATGTTCGAGAATCTCAGCAATTCTTTTTGGTCTTATAGGCTTTATAAGTGTTTTTCGGCTTTTTGTCTTTTCGAAAATTTCTTTTTCCAAATGAGATGACATTCTGTCCTCTTCGTTGATATATACATTAACGCCAACCAGTTTCAGGGTTTTTGATTGAAATTGCTCCAGCGTTTTTTGTAGTTGCTGATCAATTTTTAGTTGAATTTTTCCATCAAACAATTGCTGGATAAAACCTCCGGATCTTTCAATATCTTTAAAAATATCCAGTGATTTTTCAGCCAAAGCTTTTATAAGGTAATTGATATAGTAACTTCCGGCGGAAACATTTTCTACTTTATCGAAATAACTCTCGTGTTTGAGAATCAGGAGTTGGTTTCTGGCTATTCTTTGACTGAATTCATTTCTGTTTTTAAATATGGTATCATAGCTGGTATTTTTGATGTAATCACTTCCTCCAAGAATAGCACTCATGCATTCTGTAGTTGACCTGAGCATATTTACATTGTAATCGTATATGCTCATATGATGAAGGCCGGGTTCTGAAGTGAGTTTTAAATTATATTCAATATCTGAATTCTTACATATCGTATTTACTAATAGACGCAGAGCCTTTAATTTTGCAATTTCGAAGAAATAATTGGTTCCAATAGCAGTTAAAATGTTAATCTGCAAGGGTTTTGATGCTAATTCCAGTTCATTAAAATAATACTGTAATTGTGCAGTTATGTAAGCAAGCTGTTGACTTATATTTGCGCCTGCGTTATGGAATATTCTACCGTCAATGCTCAGACTATTTGTCTTATTGACAAAGTCCTGTAATTTTTTCAGATCATTTTTCTGATCGTTTATCCAGTTTCCGGTTTGTATTAAATGACTTACAGGGTCAAAGATATAAATGTTTTCTGGGTTTACCTTTAACTGCTCCGGTTCAACTGTCTTTAATGAAATGATACAAGGCGAATCTATATTTAATATTTCTGTCGGTATGTTATCGCTATGCTCAACTTCCATATAAAACGCCTCAGAGCCTTTATCTTTGAATTTTTCAAGTTGGTCTGTTTTCTCAATGTTCACACTTTCGGTAATATACCAGTGTCCTGGTGAAGGAATTACAATATCAGTTTTTGAATCCTGATGATAAAAAGGTTTTATATCAATCCCTTCATCTGTATGGGTGATCATCACCTCGTTGTAATCTTTTCCTTTAAGATCAACTTGTATCTTTTGTTTCCATTCTTTTTCAGATACAGGATTAAAATCGTCAAAAAGCGGTTTGTCCATAAGTGTATTATTTTAGACTATCTTCGTATTTTATGATAAAAACATCTTCATTTTCTCTCTTCATGTAATAATGTTCTCTTGCAAATTTTTCAATCAGAACTGAGTCATTTAGTTGCTGAAGTGTTTTTTTGTCTTTTGCTATTTCAGACTCGTAATAGTCTATATTGTTTTTGATTTCAGATATTTCATTATCCAGTTTTTGGTGCGTAAACCATGAATTGGTATCAAAAAAAAGCATCCAGACAATAAACACCAGTAATACAAGGATGTATCTGTTTGTAATCGTTTTGAACCAGATCTTATTTTTTAGATTTTTCCATTTCATAAGGCTAAAAATACAAAATTAAACCAGACGTTCTTTAATAATGGTTTGAACAACTTCAACCGCAACATTGTTGTACTTATTATTAGGGATGATAATATCTGCAAATTCTTTCGTGGGTTCAATAAACTGAAGGTGCATGGGTTTTAGCGTATTTTGATATCGGTTCAATACCTCATCCATATCTCTGCCTCTTTCAGTAATATCCCTTTTTAGTCTTCTTATGAGTCTCTCATCGCTATCGGTCTGTACATAAATTTTGATATCCAGCATTTCCCGTATAGCTGGGTTAGTAAGGATTAAAATACCTTCTACGATCATTACCTTTCTCGGTTGGGTGGTTTTTGTTTCTCCGGTTCGGTTGTGTGTTTTAAAGGAATAGATAGGTTGTTCTACATCATTTCCTTCTTTAAGGGTTTTGAGATGCTCGACCAGTAATTCAAAATCTATAGATTTTGGGTGATCAAAATTGATTGCTTTTCTTTCTTCAAAACTTAAATGTGAAGTGTCTTTGTAATATGAATCCTGGTATATTACGTCAACCTCATCATGTTGAAGTTCGTTGATGATTTGATTAACAACGGTCGTCTTTCCACTACCGGTTCCACCAGCAATACCTATAGTAAGCATGAATAAATTTTAATTTGTAAAGTTAAGATACTTCAATGATTATAGAAATAATTATGGTCTTTTCATGACTTTATATTTTAACTAATTGAAGTAAAGCTGATTTTCATCAATATCCCTTAAAAAAATTATATTTGTCATGTAAAATATCATGATGACTGTTTTAAGAGTTTTTGTATTGTTGATAGGACTTATATCCATGCAATCCTGTATTAGTACGAAAAAGCTGACTTACCTTCAGGAAAACGAAGCACAAAAAGTAGATAGTCTAGCACAAATTCATATGACTCAGGAACCTTATCGTGTTCAGATTAATGATATGCTCAGTGTCAGGGTTAAGGCATTAGACCAGAACCTTGTTGCTGCTTTTAATCCTGTTTCTGAAAATAATCTGGACGTCACGACCGAAGAAAAGGTTTACTTTGATGGTTTTACAGTAAACAGAAAAGGAGAAATAAAAATACCGGTATTAGGAAACTTAAAAGTTCTGGGATTGACTTTAGAAGAAATTGAACATAAAATTGAAGAAGAACTCCTGGAGAATTATTTTAAAGAGACATCAAATATTTTTGTTACAGTAAAGTTACCTGGAATACCATTTACGACAATAGGAGAATTTAATCAAACAGGAAGTCAGGTCATATATAAAGAAAGAATAACCATTATGGAGGCCATTGCAAATTCAGGAGATTTACAGATTACTGGTGACAGAAGTAATATTGTCGTTGTAAGGCAGTATCCATCGGGAGTAAAAAGACATTCGATTGATTTGACAGATTTGGATGCTATAAATTCTCCATATTATTATGTAAAACCCAACGATTTGATCATTGCCAACCCATTACCACAGAAATCTTATGGTTTAGGAACAGATGCCTTTGGCACTATAACTTCAATTTTGTCTTTAGGCGTAACATTAACCATTATAGCCCTTAGATTGTAATGCAGGAACTCGATTTTTCTCAGTCATCGGCATATTTCGATTTTAAGTCATTTGTGATAAATATTTTATCACATTGGTATTGGTTTGTTATTTGCATTGGTATTGGTTTAGGTATTGCTTATTACGTGAGCGTAAGAAAGCTACCTGTTTACAAAATGGAGTCTCTGATTACTATAAAAGATGATCAAAATCCCTTATTTACCAATTCAAACACCAGTTTAACGTTCAACTGGGGTGGACAATCCAATAAAACCAGTTCTACGATAACCACATTGAAGACCAGAACACATAATGAAAAAGTGGTGAAACACCTTCAGTTTTATCTGGATTATATGGTCGAAGGACAATACCAGATGGAAGATGCCTATGGTAAAACACCTTTCACGATCAAACTGAAAGAAGATAGCTATCAGCTAAAAGGACAACTCATGAAGATTGTTCTCTTAGATGAATATTTCTTTGAAATCAGTTTTGAAATACAGGAAGAGCCAAGATATCTCAGTTACTATAATTACAAAACAGAGGAAGGTTTCACTGAAAAGTTTGTACCCGGTGTTTACAAAGAAAAATTTGAAATTGGTAAGCCTGTAGATTCAAAGTTTTTTTCAGGTCAATTGGAAAGGATAGATGGCAAAAAAAATGAAACCAAAGCATTTTACATTATTTTTCAGGATTTTAATTCAGTTGTAAAGCGGTATCAGGGCATAAATGTTGGTGTTCAGGAACAGGGAAGTTCAATTATTAAATTAGGGTTGGTTGGTGAAAATAAAAATAAGATGGTGGATTACCTCAATGCCACGACCAGGATTTTAAGTAAAACACAACTTGATCAAAAAAATCTTTTTGCAACAAAAACCATAAAATTTATAGATAGTACGCTCAATGAAAAAGCGTCTGAGCTTGAAGCTTTTGAAAATGAGCTAAACAGGTATAAACAAGATAATAATATTATCGACCTTGATGCAGAGACACAGCAATTGAAGCAGGATCTGATCAGTTATGATTTACAATTGAAAAACTTAAACAGGCAACTGAATTATCTTAATACGTTAGAGAAATATCTCAACAACAGGACAACTTATGAGGATCCACCAGCGCCGAGTATTGCAGGGATTGAGGAAAGCAGTATTGTGAGTGGCGTGAAAAAAATAGTAGAACTATCTTTAGAACGCAGTAAATATCAATATACGGCAAAGCCTGATCTTCCTGAATTTAAGGATATAGACCGGCAGATTGATGCAACTAAAAGGGTGCTTGCGGAGAACATAGAATCTTCAAAACAGAATATTTACAAGGAAATAAGCAATGTAGAACGAGAGCTGCGATCTGCAGAAAATAAAGTAAAAAAACTACCAGCCAGCGAGCAGGGTTTGCTCAAGATAGAACGCAGATTTAATATCAGTCAACAAACCTATGATTTATTTTTGGCGAAAAGAAATGAGGCTAAATTGATTAAAGCTTCAAATGTTAGCGATATACAAATTATAGATGAAGCCAAAGATGTAGGCAACCCAAAAATAGGTCCAAATAACCAGTTGAATTATGTAATGGCTATATTTTTCGGCTTGGGTATACCTTTAGTTTATGTTTTCTTTTTGGTTCTTTTGGATAACAGAATAAATACGCCTGAAGATATAGAAAGGCTAACCGATATTCCTGTTATAGGAGTTGTTGGTAAATCCAAAAAAGGTGATCGTGCAACATTAGAACAGCCAAATTCTATCATTTCAGAAAGTTTTAGAAATATTAGAACCAGTCTGCAATTTGTTTTTAAAAATAATAAAGTAGAAGGAAGTAAGACCATTATGGTCACATCATCATTTAGTGGAGAAGGAAAGACCTTCAATGCTATAAATCTGGCTTCCGTTTTGTCTATAGGTGGAAAAAAAACAGTTGTTGTTGGTCTTGATCTTAGAAAACCTAAAATACATGAAAGCTTTAATGTCAATCAGGATATAGGTGTTTCAACTTACATGACAGGTGAACACTCTTATGAAGAGATTATACAAAATTCAGGTTATGACAATTTTGATATTATAGCTTCAGGTATCATACCTCCCAATCCATCTGAGTTATTGATTAGTGATGCTATGGATGAGCTCATGAGCAAATTAAAATCAGATTATGAATACATAATATTAGATACACCTCCAATTGGACTGGTTTCGGATGCCTTGAATTTAATAGGTTATGCAGACGCAACGCTTTATGTGATCAGGCAGCATTACACTAAAAAAGGCATGTTGAACCTTATAAACAACAAAAATAAAAAAGGTGAAATACAGAATGTAAAACTAGTTTTCAATTACTATAAAGCTAAACAAAAGCTAGGCTATGGGTATGGATATGGTTACAGTTATGGTTATGGAAAATACGGTAAAGGCTATGGTTACGCAAAAAAAGAAAAAGCCGGCAACAGAATTCTTGAAAGACTAAATGATTTGTTTAAATAAATTCTAATTTATGAACCAAAGCCATATAACTGATCAAAATGAGAAGTGGCTTTACACCATAAGTCCAAAGAAAACAATTCTGGATCTCAATTTTACTGAAATTTGGATGTACAGGGACTTATTGTTTCTTTTTGTTAAACGAGATATTGTAACGGTTTATAAACAAACTATTTTAGGACCTCTGTGGTTTTTGATTCAGCCGTTATTTACAGCTGTTGTTTTTACTCTTATTTTCAATAATCTCGCAAACTTTGATACTGGTGCTGTGCCGGCAATACTTTTTCAAATGACGGGTATTACAGCCTGGAATTATTTTAAAGAGTGCCTTACAGCAACATCAACGACTTTTACAAAAAACCAGAATTTATTTGGTAAAGTTTACTTTCCCCGGGTAGTTATGCCAATTTCGATAACAATTTCAAACCTTGTAAAATTTGGAATTCAACTTATAATCTTAGGTGTATTCTATATTTATTTTTTATTAAATGGGGTTGAGGTTTACCCGGACCAAAAGATTTTTCTTTTACCATTTTACATTATAATGATGGCTTTATCCGGACTAGGTTTGGGAATGATAGTTTCGTCAATGACTACTAAATACAGGGATTTAATCCAACTATTAACTTTCGGTGTTCAGCTTCTGATGTACATATCTGCAGTCCCATATAGTATGGTCGAGGCTGAAATTAAACTGGGTAATTATTACTGGGTTATGGCATACAATCCACTCGCTCAAATCATTGAAGGTTTTAGGTTTTTGATTCTAAATACAGGTGTTTTTACCTGGTCAGGTTTTATTTATGCTGCTGTATTTTCAATCATAGTCTTTCTTTTGGGCCTGGCAATCTTCAATAAAACTGAAAAGAGCTTTATAGACACAGTGTAAAGCAATATACTTTCATCTTCAAAAAGCTTCAGCTCTTTCAGCGTTTTATGTAGTTTCTGTCAATATAAATTCAATAATAGTGTTGTTTTTTTAAATTAAAAACTTAAATTTGTTGTATTGAAAATAGTTATGGCGCAGACATTAGAAGTCGTAAAACAGTTAGAAAGTCGTGCTTTTCAGCTTATTCAAAAATTAAATAAACTTAATGACGCCTTAAATAAGTCTCAGGCAGAACAAAAGAATTTAATAGAAAAAAATAAGCTTTTATCTAAAGAAATTAAACGATTGAATACTGAAAATGAACGTCTTAAATCTGCAAATGCTATTTTAGGCAGTAAAGATTATAAACGAGAAACCAAACTCAAAATAAATCAATTGATAAGAGAAGTAGATAGTTGTATTGTTCAATTGTCTGAATAATGTGGAATGAAAGAAAAACTGAAAATAAAAGTCTCTATCGCAGACAGGGTTTATCCAATGACAGTTTTTCCGGAGCAGGAAGAAGGTTTAAGGCTTGCAGCTCAAAAGATCAACAAGGTCATCAAACATTATGAGGACAATTATGCAGTAAGAGATAAACAGGATGTTCTGGCTATGAGCGCTCTGCAATTTGCTACAAAAGTTGAACAATCACAATTGAACGAAAGTGCAACACTCATAGAAGTCGATAGAAGATTGAAGGATTTAAATAGAAGTTTGGAGGAATATATTAAATAGCGTTCTTTAAATAAAATATTAATACTGCCTGTATTAGTTGTTTTTCTTTTTGGTAAACTCAACATTTTACAATTAAAAAGGGTGAGTTTTGGTTGCTAAAACATGCCGCTATGCTTTGCATAAGGCGGAAGTTTGATCAGCCTGTTAGCCCTAATCCTGTTTTATAGGAGTTTAATTCAAAACAAAGACTAATACAGGCTTTTTTTATATATAAATTAAATTAATAATCATGGACATCGTAATACCGATCATAGCTATTGCAGTTGGACTTATCATAGGATTTGTCATTGCTAAGCTTATAGAAAAAAATAGTTCAAGCAGTACCATTCAATCAGCCCAGAAAGAATCGGAAAAAATAATCTCTGAGGCAAAGAAAGAAGCTGAAAGTATTAAGAAAGATAAAATACTTCAGGCTAAAGAAAAATTCATTGAACTGAAAGCCGAACACGAAAAGGTTATACTATCCCGGGATAAAAAGATTTCTGATGCAGAAAAACGCATAAAAGACAAGGAATCTAAGATAAATAATGAGCTGGCAGCTAACAAAAGAAAAGCGCAGGAGCTTGATGAAAAAATTAAAGACGCAAGCCTAAGGAAAGATAGAATTCTTAAAAAACAAGACGAAATAGACCAAATGCTTCAGAGGAAAATACAGCAGCTCGAAGTTATAAGTGGTCTAAGTGCAGATGAAGCCAAAGAGCAACTAATGGAATCTCTCAAAGAAAAAGCTAGATCTGAAGCCATGGCGATTGTTAGAGATACCGTTGAAGAAGCCAAGCTCACGGCACAACAGGAAGCTAAGAAGATTATTATAAATACTATTCAGCGTGTTGGTACTGAAGAAGCTATTGACAATTGTGTGTCTGTTTTCAATCTTGAAAATGATGACGTAAAAGGGCGAATCATTGGACGTGAAGGTCGAAACATTCGTGCCATTGAAGCAGCAACCGGAGTTGAAATTATTGTTGATGATACCCCTGAAGCTATTATTCTTTCCTGCTTTGACTCCGTAAGACGGGAAATTGCAAGGCTATCCTTGCACAAATTGGTCACAGATGGTAGAATACACCCAGCACGTATCGAAGATGTCGTTAGAAAAACACAAAAACAAATTGAAGAAGAAATCATAGAAATAGGTAAGCGAACCGTTATAGATCTTGGAATTCACGGTCTTCAACCGGAACTGGTTAAAGCTGTAGGCCGAATGAAATATCGCTCATCTTACGGTCAGAATCTTCTTCAGCATTCCAGGGAGGTCAGTAATCTTTGTGGCATAATGGCAGCCGAATTAGGTTTAAATACAAAACTGGCCAAACGCGCAGGCTTACTGCATGATATCGGTAAAGTACCTGTAG
>CAJXVZ010000018.1 GCA_913062845.1 uncultured Psychroflexus sp. | reverse complement strand
CGCAGAGGTCGCAGAGATTTTCACGCAAAGTAAACGCAAAGACTTAACTTTTCTTATAAACTCATAACCTCATAAACCCATAACCCTATAAACTCATAACTTCACGAGAGCAAAGCGATTCAAGAACTTCCTTTCAGCTGTACTTTTCAAAAGCCTTTTCTAATTTCACATGGTAATTATTCTGCATATATCCTGGACCATTATAGCCTCTGGCAAACTTATGCCAATCTTTTTCTTTTAAAGGTCTGATCAGGTTATTGACCTCCAAAAAACGCCCAAAGGCATCCAGATGTCTGGCTTCATTTTGGTACATATTAGACACAAAATGATCTACACTGGAGTAGCCCAAACTTTTATAATGAAAACCCATGATTTGAAAGGAACCCCATGAAGCCGACATAAAAGCCGCATCATGAACTTCAGGTAAGTCACTTATACCTGCTGCTTTTTCCAGCCTGAAATATTCTCTTTCATTGCCATCGTAATGTGTCCTGACCCAGCGGTCATACAAAACATTTTTGGTGTAGTCATTGACAAAATTTGCAGGATTGAGACCGGCCTTTTCCAGCTGACGCCAGAAAATATGACCTTCAAAAAGAATTTTTGGTCTGCCATCCCTCAAAAAACCTTCACCTCTGCTTTCTACTTCGTTGACAGCTTTTACGACAGCAAGTTCCAGAAAATATTTTTCAGCAAAAGCAACTAAGTCAACCTCTTTCAACAATTTATCATGATAATCATTCAGGGAAGAATCCCTGACAGCAAACAGCTTGCTCCAGGTTTTAGGTCCTACAATACCATCTACAACCAGTTGGTACTGCTTTTGAAATGTCTTGACTGCTTCATGCGTTTCCAGGTCAAAATAGGTGTTTGCCTGTTTGATATTGTAACCAAGTTCTTTGAGTAATTCTTCAAGGACTTCAACATCATTGCCTTTGGATTGGTAGCGAATAGTTTTCATAGCACAAACTGATTTTAGAGGATATAAGTTCCTGAACTAAAGATATAAAATTCAGACTATTAAAATACCTTAAACTACAAAAACAAGTTGGTCGTAAGTGCAAACTTATCTCGATGAATGAGAAAAGTTACACAGCTTTGTGATTATAAAACAATCTGATAATAAATGAATCTCTGTAGCTTTCTTGAAATATTGACACTTTTAAAACATGGACTTTATGAAATCAGCATGGTTACTGTGTACTTTATATTCAAAAGTTACTTCTTTTGTTCCACTTTTGCTGATTTGAGCTTTCTTTCATTCTTTAAAGCTTCTTTGATTTTAGGATCAAAATAGACGCCATCAGCATGCATATCTGCAAGTGGCCTATAAGACATTGGATTTTGTTTAGGATCTACCATTTTTATTTTCAAATTAGAAATAATTTCAAAATATAATTATTAAATGCGTATATTTTTAGTATATATTTAATCTTTATTTAAAAATATTAAGGCTTAAAGTGTTTATTCAACATTGTGAACTGAATCCCTATCTAAGCTACTTTCAATGTCTTTCATTTTCAAAAACCTACTTTACAAGCTTTGGTTTTTTATATTTTCTGATCCAGTAGATGATCCAAATGGTGATAAAAACAGTCGGCAGGATCCATACCAGCCAATGTTTGAGTTGTAAGCCAGCTGTAAGAAAAGCGGTGAATGAGGCTGTAAATGCGCCTGACATTTGCCCGATATGTCTGCTGATAAATTCTGTGGCTGGTTTATCCTTTCTGGCAAAAAACCGAAAATCCTGAACGGATAAAAATACACTCATGATCCCAAAAAAGAAAAACAATACCGTTGGACCGTTTGGGTAAAGAAGTTTAAAAGCGCCTTCAACAATAAGAGCAACACCAAAAGCACACATCACACCGCTGATAAGCCAGTCCTTCCAGGTCTTGATGTTTTTGAGATTCCTTAATTTATATAGTAAAGCACGCTGTCCGCTTAACACCAAATAAATGGTAAAAATCGCAATAGCAAACAGGAACATATTTTCATGACCGGGCATAAAGCACACCGGAATCGAAATGACAGCGCTGGCCAGCATGGCATACACAAATACTTTTCCTGAAGTTCTATGTAGCTTTTTACCCTTTTTACTGGCCATACTTATAATGCCGGCAGTTAAGCCAAGTCCGCCCAGACTGGCGTGAATGATAATGAGAATAGTGGCTAAATCCATAGTTGTTAATTTTAAACAAAGAAACAATACTCAAGTATACATAGAAAAAATAAATAACTGAACTGTTCAAAACAATATCTGAATTGTTGTAAAGACAGAAAGAGGCTTTTAGATTAAGGCAATAGATATTATCTTCGCAGCATAATATTTTAGATTAAACATATCCCATGGGAAGAGCATTTGAATTTAGAAAAGCCAGAAAAATGAAGCGCTGGGCTGCCATGAGCAAAGCTTTTACGCGTATCGGGAAAGACATCGTCATGGCCGTCAAAGAAGGTGGTCCTGACCCTGATGCCAATTCAAAACTCAGGGCGGTGATTCAGAACGCCAAGTCCGTCAACATGCCAAAGGACAATATTGAGCGTGCCATAAAACGGGCGACAGACAAAAATCAGGGCGATTACAAAGAAGTACTTTTTGAAGGTTATGCGCCACATGGTATTGCTATTTTAATTGAAACGGCCACCGACAATAACACCCGAACTGTGGCCAACATCCGAAGCTATTTTAACAAATGCGATGGTAACCTGGGCACTTCAGGCTCGGTAGCCTTTATGTTTGACCATACCTGCAACTTCAGAATAAACGCCGAAGGTCAGGATATCGAAGAGCTGGAATTAGAATTGATAGATTTTGGGGTGGAAGAAGTGTTTGAAGACGATGAAGGCATACATATTTATGCGCCTTTTGAAAGCTATGGTGCTATTCAGTCTGAATTAGAATCGCGTGGCATCGAGATCATTTCTTCAGGCTTTGAACGTATTCCGCAAGTCACAAAAGCCTTGACCGAAGAACAAGCACAGGATGTAGAGAAACTGCTTGAAAAAATTGAAGAAGACGATGATGTACAGAATGTATACCATACCATGCAGGAGCAAGAGTAGACGATTAGTGAAGATGAACAATTATTTATATTAAATTTGGGAGTTCAAGTACTTGATATGTAACATTTGGAGTAAATGGTAAACTAAAAATATAACCAAAGCGAAATTTCATGAAAGTAATTCACAATGATAGTAACAATGGCCCTAAAGGTTTGTTTGACGAGGTTGAAAAAACCCAAAAAGATAAATTCGAATTAACCACGGTTGAAAAATATTTGTATTTACCCTATTACTGTTTCATTGATGATGGTTATAATGGTAGAGAAATAGGTGTTTTTTTTGATGTTTATTCAAATTTTTTTGATGGAGATTTTGATTATGCCTACTACATCAATAAATTATTGTCGAAACAAACCCTTTATGAAAACCAGATCGATGAACTGTTAGACTATTGTATTGAAGGAATAAATACAGACCACTACACCAAGCTTTTTATATTTTTAGTTGAAGGCGTTTTTGCTGATGGACACGTCGATAAAGTTGAAAAAGCAAAAATTGAAAAACTGGCCACAAAGCTTAGAGTCGATCAGGAAACCGCTTCAAAGATCATAGAAGTTTCAATGTTGAAATATGCGAAGTAAGTTTTAAATTTCTATTTTTTAATAATCCGTTTCGTCAGACTTTGAAAGCTTTCCGTATTCAACTCCAGGATATAAACCCCGGGAACCAGATGGGCGATATCGATCTTTAATTGTTCATGTTTAATCGTAATTTCATCCAGAATCACTTTGCCTGTCAGGTCATAAATTTTTATGTTTTTTAAGTCGGCAATTGTTGAAACATCAATAATTATGAAATTCGTCGCAGGATTCGGGTATACTTCAAATTCAGCGATTGCTGTCTCAACAGTTCCTAATGTACAGTTCGCACCCCAGTTTGGCTTAAAACTATTTTGTAAAGCTGAATTCAATGCAAAATTAAAGGGTTCTGCCGGAATATTTTCTACACACCAGGACGATATATCCTGATTGAAAACACTGGCACCTTCAAACATTCTGTCCATGTTCAAAACATTACTTGTATCCCAGTTATCCAGTGGCTGATCAAAGGATATAGCCTGAAAAAACACCCTTTCCATATCTGCTACATTACTGACATCCCAGTTATTTATATTTTGGTTGAAGGCATCTGTTAGACCAAATATTAAACTGATATCAACAGCATTACTGACATTCCAATTATCAAGCGGCTGATTAAAGTTTGTTGCTCCATAAAAAAGTCCTGTCATATTCTCAACACTACCGACATCCCAGGAATTTAAAGGCTGATTAAATGAAGAGGCAAGTTGAAACATTCCCAACATATCTGTTACATTACTAACATCCCAACTGGCCAGAGGTTGGTCAAAGGCTATGGCTGTATCAAACATTTGCCTCATGTCGGTTACATTGCTCACATCCCAATTGTCCAGAGGCTGGTTAAACGCGAATGCATCACTGAACATTAATCTCGTGGTCGTGACGTTGCTCACATTCCAGTTGTTCAGGGGCTGATTAAAAGCTTCTGCGCCAAAAAACGTAGCCAGCATAGTAGTCACATTACTGACATCCCAATTATCCAGAGGTTGATTGAATACCACAGCAAAGCTAAACATCGATTGCATATTTGTAAGATTACCCACATTCCAGCTGTTCAAAGGTTGATTGAATACCTGAGCGCCTCGAAACATGCTCGTAGCATTAGACAAACTGCTCACATTCCAATTGTCTATTGGCTGGTTGAAAGACAGGGTTAGTTCAAACATACTTTCCATATTGGTGACATTGCTGACATCCCAGTTACCAATAGGACTGTTAAAAGCCTCTGCTTTGTAAAACATCTCGCTCATATCGGTCACACTACTTGTATTCCAGTTGTTTAGTGGCTGATTGAACACTAGTGTTTCTTCAAACATTCTGGACATATCGGTGACATTGCTGACATCCCAATTATCAAGAGGTTGATTAAATTGTGGAGATTGCAAAAACATACCTCGCATGCTAGTTACACTGCTCACATCCCAGCTGTTTAAAGGTTGGTCGAATACAGATGCAGAAAAAAACATTAACTCCATATTCTGAACATTGCTCACATCCCAATTACCCAGTGGTTGATTAAACGCATCTGTAGAAATGAACATCTGAGACATTTCTGTTACATTACTTACATCCCAGTTATCCAAAGGTTGGTTAAAAGCTTCCGCGCTTTGAAACATAGCTCGCATTGTATTTACATTACTCACATCCCAACTGTTTAAAGGCTGATTGAATGCTTTTGTACCTTTAAACATATCAATCATATTTGTCACATTACTCACATCCCAATCGTCCAAAGGCTGGTTGAAAATATCTGTAAATTCAAAAAGCCCCTGCATCAATGTGACATTACTCACATCCCAGCTTTGCAGATTTTGGTTAAAATTATCTCTATTAGAAAAAAGACCGCTCATATTGGTAATCCCACTTGTGCAGGTTAAGGCTATTTCAGGATCGGTTTCATCATTATTGATGAGAGATACCAATTGGTTGACTGTTCTTTTGGTAAAGGTTTTTTGTTCACCGTTTATAGTAAGTGTGCCGCTATCACCGAAATTTGCATTTGGACATAAACATGTTAATCCATCGGGAGCTAATGTAAAATCTTGAGCTGTGAGTTTTCCGGAAAACAATGATAACAGCAGCAAACCGGTAAGTGTGTAGTGTAAAGTTTTCATCATTCAATAAATTTACTAAAATTAGTAATTTCATTTGAAAAGACATCTTAAAAGGATTGACTTTTTAAGATAACACTAATAGCATTTCCTCCAAAACCCACCGCATTAACCATTACGGATTTTAAGCGTTCAGGAGAATTTTCATTGTTATAAAACGGATTTGGTATAAACTGATTATGATGTAACATCATGACGGCCATTTCCAGGCTCATGGCACCGGATGCGCCAAAGGTGTGCCCGATCAACCACTTATTTGTTGTTAAAAGAGGCATTTTAGAAAAGACTTTTTTAATAGCGTTCAATTCACTTTTGTCTCCCTTGACCGTTCCGGGTGCGTGCATCACAACAGCATCTACACTATCAATGCCTGCATCTGTCAAGGCCATTTTCATTGATCTTTGAAGACATTTTGCATCTGCAGATAGAGAAATACTATGTGAAATCTGCTCAGTAGCATAACCCATTCCCACAACTTTTATGGCATCTTCTGAAGGAACAGTACTCAAATGGGCTAAAGACGCAGCTTCTCCTAATACCAATGTGTTGTCAGTTTTTAAAAAATCTAAGCTTCTGCAAGGAAAATTGTCTTTTCGCTTTGAATACAGTTTCAAAACCCTCATCTGTTCAATGGTAAATCCTGTCAAAGGTGCTTCTGCACCACCAATAATAAAATCTGAAAGCATGCCGGATTTTAGGAAGGCATAAGCATTCAACAAGGCGTGTAAAGCTGATGAACAAGTAATCGAATGGCTGATGGCCGGACCTTGCAATCCCAGATCCTGAGCCAGATTTGTGGCAATATTCCCGAGTGTTGTGGTTGGTGATGTTGAAAAGGGAAGTTCCCCTTTTGCAAGGAAACACTCATGGGCTTTTTCAAAGCGCTCAGTCGCCCCTCTTGATGAACCGATATTTATACCTATCTTATTGGTCTTAAACGAACTTTTTTCTGCTAAGGCTCTTCCAGCTGCTATGGCCATCAGAGCTGTCTTATCAAGGTGGTTGTAGTGCCTGTTTTCCTGAGATATTTTCTTCAATTCGTTCTGCTGATCTTCTGAAAGTACTGAAACAGGTGTTTTACCATTCTCGAAATACTGAAATTCTGGTCGTCCCTTTTTTGTATTTTCCCAGATTTCCTGATCGTAGCTTCCCAAAGCAGATAATGATGCAGTTGGATATAGGTATATGTTTTCTTTCGTCATAGTCTTTGCTTGAAACAAAAATAAGACAGGTCAATCAGACCGTAAGGAAATGTAAGTTAAAATAAGATTCAAAGGAATTAAATCTGCTATTCTTCAATTACTTCGACCTTTACAATAAAGTAATTTGTATCGCCCTGCCAGACCATTGCCTTGTAGCGCTCTTTATAGCCAAGCTTAACCCGTTTTCCTTCAGCTTTCATTAATTCTTCTACAACATTTTCATCAAGCACGGAGAACTTCCACAGGTTCCCTTCCAAACCATCCTCCGCATTTCCGGTTCGGAGACCACCCATATTTAACTCGCCTTCATACGTCTTGAAAAGTACTCCTTTTTCGCTAAACTTAATTAACTGACCTGCGCGCGTGCCTTCAGAGTAGGTCCAGGAACAGGTCCACAGCACAAAAGCACCTAGTAGAATAAGCACAACAAGCACCTTTAGAAAAAATGATTTTACCCGGGATTTAAAAGATGGTTTTTCTTTGGTCATGAGAATTTTATTTTAAGATGTTCAAAATTATAAAAGTACTAATTTGTACTTATTACAATTTGTTTTAATCTTCAAGTTCTCTGATCAGATAAACAAACACCGGAAAGTGATCGCTATAGCCTCCGGTAAAACCACCGGACCAGCTTCTAAAAGGATAGCCTTTCCAACGCCCCTTGGGATTTTGAAGATATGTTGGTGAAAACACGCCGGATTTATAATATTTAAATGAAGAATAGTCCTTTTCATCCTCATCTGCCAAAAGTGGTTCAGTAAAGAAAATCTGGTCGAATATATCCCAGCTGCCGCGATAGGCTATAGTGCCGCCACCCTTCTTTCTGATCTCTTCATAAGGGTTGTAAAGTTCTTTAAGGCCCACTTGCTCTTTTTCAAATTTAGCGCCTACAACCTCTGCAATACTTTTATTATATGGACCATCATTAAAGTCACCCATAACCATCACTTTTGAATATGGATCTATAACCTGAAGTGAGTCTATGGCTTTTTTTACAACTTCGGCTGCCTTAACTCTGCCTGCTTCAGATTTTTTCTGGCCACCACTTCTTGAAGGCCAGTGATTGACAATAAAATGAAATTTTTCTCCTCTCAGTAAACCGGAAACTACAAGTACATCCCTGGTCTCGTTGCGGTCATCAGGGTCGTTGTTTTTGATGATTATGACCTCATGCGCTACAGAGTTGGTAGGCGTAAATAAACTCTTTTGATAGATCAATCCCGTATCTATTCCTCTTTCATCCGGAGATTCATGATGTACAATATCATAATTATAGGGTCTTAATCTTGGGTGATTAACAAGGTCCAGAAGGACATCATCATTTTCAATTTCACAAACACCCAGTATTGCAGGCGGCATACCGGTAAGGTCTGTCCCGATATCGGAAACCACTTTTGCCATATTCTTCAATTTCTTTTGATAGAATTCCGGTCTTACCGCAGAGTCCATTTCCATAATCGGAGATGCTTCGTCATTTATTGAAGTATCGTTATAAATGTCAAAAAGGTTTTCTAGGTTATAAAATGCAACTGTAACTACCTCAAATTTCTTTTCCTGAGCATTGATCAACAGTGAATTCAACAATAAAAATGTGAGTAGTTTAAGCTTAAATTTGTTTTGCATGCTATATTATTTAATTGTAAAATTTTAAAATTTCAGTTGCCAAAAATAGGCATTTCATAAGAATTAAATACATTTGCACAAAATCATAATAATTTCTTAAAGAAGATTTTTTATAATAATTCCAAACCAATGAATAAATCCATTCTTTGCGCCTTATTTTTTGTCATATCGGGTTCAATTTTCGCTCAAACTACAAGTATCAAAGGTACCGTAGTTCGGGATGTAAATGAAGATCCCGTTGCAAATGTTGAAATCACTATTGAAGGCACACTACTCTCTGTAATTACAAACAACAAGGGTATGTTTACAATATCCGGGGATGAAATTCCACTCGGTGAACAAATTCTGATCGTGAGTAAGAAAAGTTACATCACAAAAAGATATCCCATTGTTGTAAATGAAAACGAAACTTTAGACCTGGGCTTACTATACATTAAAAGAGACATTTCTGATGAAGCAGAGCAGATTGGTATTATCAGCTTGTCAGATAATGAACTGGCTACAGATGACAATGTTCTCTTCAATGTTGCAGGGCTTTTGCAGTCTACAGAAGATACCTTTCTAAGAGCAGCGGCTTTTGATTTTAGTGCGACGTTCTTCAACCCCAGAGGATACGACAATGCCAGAGGTAAGATTTTGATCAACGGAATGGAAATGAACAAGTTTTCTACCGGCAGACCGCAATGGACGCAATGGGGCGGACTTAATGATATACAAAGAAACCGGTCCTTAAGTATGTACTCTCATGCTAATGAATTTCAGTTTGGTGACCTTGCGGGTACAACAAATATAGACATGACAGCTTCTGGGCAGCGTAAAGGTGGTCGTGTGTCCTATGCTTCATCTAACCGTTCTTATCAGGGAAGAATAATGGGTAGCTATAACTCAGGTATTTTAGCCGGTGGTTGGTCATATTCAGTCTTGATGTCCAGACGTTTTGGGGAAGAAGGTTTTATAGACGCCACGCTTTATGATGCTAACTCTTTTTCTGCCTCGGTCGAAAAAAGGATCAACGATAACCACAGCATAAATTTCACAGGTTTTTATACGCCTAACCGCAGAGGACTTTCCAATGCCATTACACAGGAGGTCAAAGACCTGAAGGGTCGCGAGTACAATCCGGAATGGGGTTACCAGAATGGTGAAATGCGTAATGTAAGAATAAGAACTATTGAGCAACCGGTTTTTATGCTTAACCACTATTGGGATATCAACGATAAAGTGTCCTTAAATACCAATGTCGGCTACCAGTTTGGTACTATTGGTACAACAAGAGTGGACAACGGAGGAACAAGAAAAGCTGAAGGTCCGGACGGGCAGGCTTCTTATATTGGTGGTGCAAGAAATCCAACACCTATTTACTACCAAAATCTGCCAAGTTATTTTTTACGATTTCCGAACCCTTCGACCACAGATTATGCCAATGCCTATTTAGCGCAGCAAGAATTTATCAATGATGGCCAGTTTGACTGGAATGCTGTTTACACCGCAAACCAAAATGCTTTAGCCAACGGCGGCAATTCAATCTATATCCTAAAAGAAGATGTAGAAGAAGAACAAATGTTGTCTTTTAACTCTATCCTGAACGCAAAATTGAGTGATAACATCACTTTAAATGCCAGCGTTGATTACAGAACAAGTACCATTGAAAATTATGCTCAGGTAAATGATTTGTTAGGCGGACAGCAATTTTTGGATGTTGATTTCTTTGCTGATGAGAATGCGCAGTCTGCTGGTGTAGATGCTTTTGCTCTAGCACAATCTGATGTCAGAAATCCGGACAGACTTGTAGTTGAAGGCGATAAATATGAATACAATTTTGAATTTGATGTTCAGGAATACAATGCTTTTGCACAAACTCAATTTCAATACTCATGGGTTGATTTTTACGTAGGGGCTAATTATGGTCAAACAACTTATCAAAGAAACGGTCTCTACGAAAGTGGTTATTATCAAGGTGACCTGTCGTTTGGTAAAGGTGAAAAGTTAACTTTTGATAATATAGCAGCCAAAGCAGGAGCCGTATTTAAAATAAAAGGTGGTCATTATATAGATGCCAACGCTGCCTATATTCAGGACGCACCGACCTTAAGAAATTCTTACATTAATCCAAGAATTAATCATTTGATTGTCGATGACCTCAAAGAGGTTCTATCTACTCATGGTGATATAAGCTACATCTATCGTTCGGCTGCGATACAAGCAAGACTTACCGGTTTTTATACAAAATTTCAGGATGAGACCAACGTAGGTTTTTATTTTAGTCAGGATGATGCTACAGGAAATTTCCTGCAGGAAGTCATGAGTGGTATTGACAGAGTTCATATCGGTGCAGAATTGGGTATTGAAGCACAGGTCACACCAACTATAAAATTAAAAGCTGCGGGAGCCTTTGGCCAGCATACTTATGCCAATAATCCTAATATTAATCTTTATAGCCAACAGTTGTTTGCCCAATTTGACCCCATGGTAAATGACAACACACAACCGCTTACCTTCGGTGATGGAACAACTGCTTTAAAGAATTACAAAGTACCCGGAGGACCACAACAGGCTTATCAACTCGGCTTTGAATACCGTGACCCTAACTATTGGAATATTGGTATTACCGCCAACCATTTTTCACATGCTTACGTCAGTCCAAGTGCTATACAACGCACACAAGGCTTTGCGTCGGACAATGACGGACTACCTTTGAATAATTTTGACCCGGATGTTGCAAGAGAACTTTTACAACAAGAGGATTTTGGCAGCTATATGTTATTTAATGCTATTGGAGGGAAATCCTGGCGTGTTGGCGACTACTATGTCGGCTTCTTTGCGGTGATCAATAATATTTTAGGCGAAGATTATATCACAGGTGGTTTTGAGCAGGGCAGAATTGGTAGTTATCAGGGCTTGCTTGAAGAAAGTAACAGACCGGGCGGACCTTTGTTTGGCAATCGCTATTTCTTTGGCCGTGGCACCACTTACTATTTAAATGTTTACGTAAGATTTTAAAAAAATATCCAGAAAAATAAAATTAATAATTCAACGATGAAAACAATTCAAATTAAACTTACTTTTTTAATCATTCTTGCTTTAGGATTAAGCATCACATCATGTGTAGAGGATGATGATTTTGATATTCCAAATACAGTTATTAATGAGCCTGAAATAGATGGAGACATTGTTCAAATTTCAGCCATTCAAGGTATAATAGAACAAAATGACGGCGAAAACTTTACCATAGATGATAATATTTATGTTGAAGGCTACGTCATTTCTTCTGATGAAGGCGGTAATTTCTTTGAAGAGCTTATCATTCAGGACAAGCCGGAAAATCCGACTGCCGGTATCAGAATATCTGTAAATAGTAATCCTTTATTTACAAAATATAATTTTGGAAGAAAAGTCTATATAAAAATGCAGGGACTTACTGTAGGAATCACAAATGGTGTTTACGCTATTGGAACTGTAGATGGGAATAGAATTGGGCAAATTCAGGACAGTCAGGCTGATGATGTTATTTTGAGAACTTCAGAGACTGCAGAGATTGTTCCTCTTCCTGTTAGTATCTCAGAGTTTTCAAATAGTCTGGAAAACTTATTCATTCAATTAAATGATGTGCAATTTCCGAGAAGTAGCGTTTTAGTTGACCAGCCTTTGACTTTTGCTGCTGAGCCTAATGATGAGTTTGATGGTGAGCGTGTCCTTGAAAGCTGTACTTCAGGAAGTACAACTATCGTCAGCACAAGTACTTTTTCTGATTTCAGAACACTTACTTTACCAACCCAAGCCGGAAGTATGTCTGGTGTACTATCACGTGACTTCTTTGATGATTTTTACATTTTTGCTTTAAATTCACCTGAAGACATCAATTTTGATCAGGAAAGATGTGATCCGGACCTTTTATTCTGTGATGGTCCAAGCGGAGGCAGCACTGTCGTTTACCAGGAAGATTTTGAGGTGGGTAGTATCAGCGATTTAGAATCTGCTGGCTGGACAAATGTGAATGTTACCGGTGGAAACTTAGACTATATCATTGGCTCATTCAGTGGTGACGCTTATGCCCAAATTTCAGGTTTCAACTCCGGCGAAACTGACTCAGAAGCCTGGTTGATCACACCTCAGATAGACCTGTCCGCTTCAATAGAGGAAGATTTAAGTTTAAATATTCAGACCAACTTTGACAACGGCAATATATTGACCATCTTTATTACAGACAATTACACCGGAGACCCAACTACCACCGAATGGACTCAACTTGATCTAACTGTACCAAGCGGCCCCAGCAGTGGCTTTGGTTCTTTCACGCCGGTTGGTCCAACCAACATCAGTTGTGCCGGAGAAAATGTATGGATAGGCTTCCGTTATATCAGTACAGATCCCGATGCCACAACACGTTATCATATTGACGACTTAGAAATTACCGGTAATTAAAACCTAAGGTTCAACGTCATAAAAGTTCTTACCAAAAGGCTTTACACAAAACCGTTCTATATTTTAGAGTGGTTTTGTATTTTTGATATATGGAAAACAAATTTTCAAGAATTATACAAGGTTGCATGACCTGGGGCATCTGGGGGAAAAACTTTAGTGCTCATGAAATACAAAAGCGTATTGAAGAAAATGTTGATAACGGAGTCACAACCTTTGATCATGCAGATATTTATGGCGACTACAGCACCGAAGAGGCTTTTGGTAATGCTTTTAAACAATCAATACTTTCAAGAGATAAAATACAGCTCATTAGCAAATGTGGCATTCAGCTCATTAACGAAAAGAGAAAATCTTTTGTAAAGCATTACAATTACAGCAAAGACTACATAATTCAGCAGGCAGAACAATCTTTGTCTTACTTAAAGACAGATCATCTCGACTTATTCCTTTTACATCGCCCGAGTCCGCTTATGCAGATTGAAGATATTACCGAAGCCATACATCAACTTAAAAAATCTGGTAAAATAAAAGGCTTTGGTGTTTCAAACTTTACACCTCAACAAATTGATTTTTTATCTGATAATTTAAAAATTGAAGCCAATCAGATCCAATGTTCGCTAACACATTATGAGCCCTTTGAAGACGATAGCCTTTTTTATCACCAGAAGAACAATATCACCACTATGGCATGGTCGCCCTTAGGAGACATTTTTAAGCTGAAAGAAAATACCAAGTTAAGTGAAAAACTATCTTTTTATGCCGGAAAATATGAATGCTCGGTTTCTCAAATAGCTACAGCATGGTTGTTAAGCCACCCGGCAAAAATATATCCTGTACTTGGCACATCCAGCCCGCTTCGAATCAAAGAAGCAAAAGAAAGTGAGAAGATAAATCTCGAGCTACAGGATTGGTTTGATCTTTATGAAAGTTCAAGAAAGAAGGAAGTAGATTAGTTTTTTGTTTTATATTTGATGAGCTAACTAACTCATCTCATGGAAATAAAAAAACTTCTTAAGAGATCAAAAACAGAGCGCTATCCAAAGACGCTTAAGTTATTTCAAAAATTTACGTATCTCACAGAAGAGCTTTCTCGAAAAAAACTGAATGATTCTACAGTTGACCATATCAATTCCTACATAGAGGACTTGAACAATAGTCTGGCCAAACAAAAAAAATATCATACCGACCTTCGAGATGCTTATAATGGGGTTTTAAAATACTTGCGTAAAAATGAAAAAATAGTACCGAAACACTACTACCGAAACATGTGGCTGGCCATAGGTATGTCGAGCTTTGGGGTACCCATTGGTGTAGCTTTCGGTTTGGTTTTTGATAACATGGCTTTTTTAGGCATAGGCTTACCTATAGGTATGGGCATAGGTATTGCTATTGGAGCCAATCTTGATGATAAGGCAAAAAAAGAAGGAAAGCAGCTGGATATCACTCTGTAAATAGATGTATTAATGAGAAAATATCCAATTCTTTTTTACCTGAGTCTGGCGGCAACTATTCTGGTTTTGTATTTATTATTTACCGGCTCATCAGTTCTGCTATTTCAGATTATAGAAAGCCCTTATCTACCTGCTGGAACACCCTTAACCTGGCTCGGATTATTAAGTTTTACAACTGCATTTCTACTAGGTTTTTCCGGCTTGAAATCCGCAAATTCAAAGGCTATAAAATTTTGCTATATGCTTTTTAAGATTGCATTTATAATGGCCATATTATGGCTGCCCATCAGCATAGGCTTGTCCGGAAATCTTTCCAATTCATTTGGAGAAAAGACTGCTTTTCAGGGCGGTCAGTTAGCTATGAAAATCTTTTGGGTAAACAGTTATTTGCCGGTTGTATTGCCGCTGATAAGTACTTTATTGTATTTGATCATTAAGCTAATAAAAAAATTCAAAAACTAGATAAGATAGCCGAATAGAGGCTTAATGTTATGTTTTTTGAATATAATAATCAGATATTAAGGTGTTAAGAATTTGCTATTGAGTATAGCTGAGCTTAAAATTACGTTGAAGCCTTTCTCCGTCTTCATTTACTATGGTCAAAACATGTTCGCCTGCCTCCGGTTGAAAGTTCATATCATGAAAATACCGGGTTGAACCGATATATTTATCATTTAAATGCCAGAACAATACTTTATCCTGGGCATAAGCAGCTTTAAAGACCACTTCGGAAGTTTCGCCATTCAGCGTTCTTGGGATAATAATATCCTGACCGGGTTCAGGATATATCAATGCCATTTGTTCCGATAAGTCCGATTTACAATTCGGATGAAAATCCGGTAGTGGTTTATACTCAGGGTGCTCTTTTTCATAGTAATAACTCATGATAGGCGGTAAAACAAACCATGAAGTTGTTATGCTGCCCTTTTCCTTCTCACAATTCATGTTGACCTGGTAATTTTTATCAGAACTCAAATTTACAATCTTATGATATGAACAGGGTTTTAGTTTTAAGGTTGTATTGGGCATATCGATGTGTTTTGTTGAAGGACAATTCAGCGATGCGATATGTCCGCTTTTCTCACAAACCTCTACAAGTTTCAGGTCATAAACAGGTTTGTCAAACCATGCAGAATTTGAAGCTAAATTTTCAAAAACGGAAAACATTAGTGGCGCAGCGGCATTTACACCAACCAATTCCGGGCGACCATTGCCATCGGCATTACCAACCCAAACACCAACCACATGGTCCGGTGTAATACCGATGGACCAGGCGTCTTTAAAACCATAACTCGTTCCGGTTTTCCAGGCGATTTTTTTACTGTTGGCAAAAGCTCTCCAGCCCGCATCCAATCCCGGGCGTTCCAGACCGGTCATGGCTTCCAGCATCAGATATATTGAAGCCGGGCTAAGTACTTGTGACGACTGTTTAATCTCATTAAAAGACTGATCTTTAAATAATTTTAAATCTGATAATGGCTTTACAGCTGATTCTTCATCAGGTAATGCTTTGAGTTGCATGGCCAGATTGGTGTACATTCCTGATAATTCCCAAAGACTGGATTCAGCACCACCAAGAATCAAAGGTAAGCCGTAGTGGTCTGCACTTTGGTCTATGCTCTTCAAGCCCAGCTTTTGTAGTTTATTCAGAAAGCGTTCTACACCATAATCCTTTAAAAGTCTGACCGCCGGAACGTTGAGTGATTTTTGGATAAAAACGTCTGCTTCTACAGCGCCTTGAAATTCCTTTGTGAAGTTCTGTGGGGCATAATTATCAAAATGTATTGGAGTATCCTTTACCAATTGTTGTGGCAGTAGCTCACCATCTTCCAGCATTCCCGCATATAGAATGGGTTTGAGTAAACTCCCTGTACTTCGTTCGCTTCTGAGCATGTCGACATAGTAGAATGGCGTATCACTTACGGTCGAATTGGCCGTATATGCTAAAACTTCACCGTTATTAACCTCGATAACGATCACTGCTGCATTGTAAACCTGATTGCTCTGCCAGGTTTTTAAATGATTCATTACCTGAGCATTGACTTCTTTTTGAATATTATAGTTAATTGTTGTCTGTGTTTGATTGTTATGCGGGGATTGTCTGATCCATTCCGTCAAATGAGGCGTATGGTTGGGCAAGTCCATGGCTTTACCAGGCAAATCTTCCAGCAAAGCCAATTTATAGGTTATTGAATCTATGACGCCATTGTTGTATAATTTTTTTAGTAATCTGTCCCGCTTTGATTTGAAAATACCTTCATTTTTTCCGGGGAAAACTAAAGATGGTGCATTAGGCAAAACGGCCAGCGCCGCAGATTGCGACCAGCTTAGGTCTTTAGCCGGTAAATTAAAATACCGCCATGCAGCCGTTTCCAGACCTACGACATTACCACCGAAAGGCGCGTAAGTCGTATAAAAGTTGAGGATTTCATCTTTTGAGTAATGGGCTTCCAGACTGGTAGCCAAAAAGAGCTCTTTGAGTTTTTCAAGATAAGTTCTGGGCTTATTTTTTCTTGACAACCTGATCACCTGTTGACTTAGGGTACTTCCACCTCTTTTGGTATCTTCGGTAAGGTTATGCCATAAGGCTTTAGCCATAGCAACCGGATTAAATCCAAAATGGTGGTCAAAATATTCATCTTCAAAATAGATGATGCTAGTTTTGAATTTTACGGGGATTTTCTCCTGAGCCGGAAATCGCCACTGACCGTCTGCTGCTACTCTGGCACCAAGGAGTTTGTTCTCCTTGCTCCATACTACAGTAGATAATGGTGCTTTAAATAGTGGTTTGGGCAAGGCAAACCACCAAAGTAAACCTAATATCAGGATTAAAACTAAACCTATGTGTCTCTTTGATAGCTTGGGCATTTTGAGAATATTATTCCACAACAAATCAGATGAATATCAAAATAAATAATGTAAAATTTATAACAATAATTTTAGTATATCAATGGTTCCTGGCTTGTATGACGAACCCTTAAGATTCTGATCTCATCTTTGAGTATGCGATATGCTATTCTGTAATTATAAACTTCATATGCCCTATAATCGCCCTTATTTTTGTATTTAAACTTATCAGCTGGATAAATTTTAGGTTGTTGGAATATAATTTTGGTTGAGAGAATTATTTTGTCGATAACTTTATTTGCAATTTTCACTGAACCTGATTCATCCAGAATATATTCATAAATTGACTTTATTTGGCTTAAAGCAATTGGTGACCATACAATTATTTTAGCCATTCATTAACTAATTTTTCAACTTGCTCCTGAGTATAAAAATTTCCATTTTCTATATCCTTTTCAGCGTCTTCAATTTCTCTATTATATTCATTTAAACTCACACGCTTAGAAGAATTTTTTTCTCTGTACTTAAGCATATTTTTTATAGCCTCCAGTATTGCAGGATCTTTAACATTATCCAACTCCTGGTGTATCCATTTTAAATCTGCCTGCATATCCATATCTTAAGATTTTTATATACACAAATATAAAACTTTTTTCGCTCTATCATTTACTCCACTACCCTAACCTTTATCCCTTTAGTCCGCGCAAAATAAGCATTGCTATACATCGTCTCAGCCTGGCTTCCTGGCAGAAAGTACTCTCCCAGATAAGAAGCATTCATTTTTACAGAAAAAGTTTTGGTCTTTTGGGCGTCCAAATCCAGATAAAAACGGATTTCACTGTCGCGAATATCCACATAATTAGCCTCCGGAAAGGCATCTGTTTTGTATTCAGTAAACGAGGTATCTACCACTTCCCAGCCGCTTGGCAAATGATATTGCAGAGCCACGTGCGTCAGGTCTGTTTGGCTTAAATTACCGATATTGATGGTCACATTAATTTCAGAACCTTGTCTGACTTCATTAATATTCATGGGCTTACCGTTGGCATCGGTATAAGCCATATTCAGACTAAGATTTTTTTGCTCTGCAAAAGATTCGCCGAGTGCAGGCTTGCCATTTTGAATCAATCGTACAAAGAGTTTAGTCTCTTTGTTGTTTTTCAACTCTAATTTCACCTCTGAACTTTCACCCAACGCCAGGTCTCTCTTTAAAATAGGTTTGCTGGTTTTTACAGATGCACCATCAAAGTTGATATCCATAGCTTTACCACCATTTTTCTGTAATAGCTTAGACAAGCTCACCAAGGCAAAAGCGGTTTCCTGCGTATTCAGATAATCGTCTGATGATAGTTTTAATGCCAGGTTTTCTGCCTTTTCCTGCATCCTGTTGTCTTCAAGATAGACCAGACTTTCTAAAAGCATGGCTTGATTTCTAAAGTCTGATCCATAGGTATAATACTGGCCGCGGTCGTATACTTCATATATTGAAGCGGTTTCCACAATAGATTTTGCCACATCTTTTTGACCAATTAGGGCATAAGCCTGTGCCAATCGCCATTTAGAAGCATTTGAAATTTTTGTGTTTCGCAGTCTGTTCATGGAGGCTAAATCTGCATCGCCCAGTAAGGCCAGCGTGTACAATCTGTACGCCTGCATATAGTCTGAAGGTCTGCTGTAGATGTTTTCATTCCATCGACGGGCTTGCTCTTTCTGGAAATTTTTCCAGTTATTTAAAAACATCACAGGAATATTATAACCCTTGCGTTGAGCTTCTATCATAAAATGTCCGGCATAGCTGGTTCCCCATTCACTGGCTCTTCCTCCCGGCCAATAGCTTAAACCTCCGCTTACCAACTGAAAATCGTTCAGCTTTTCTATGGCCTTCTGCACATTTCGCTTGGTCTCTTCTTTTTGGGTAAAGCTTAAATCTGCTATATCTTCCAGATAGAGTTGTGGAAAAGCTTTTGAAGTTGTCTGTTCCACACAACCGTGCGGGTAGCCGATCAGTCGGGATAAGCGCTTACTCAAATCCATAGGTGGCAGGGCGGAAATTTCAACAAATGCAGAATTGGTGCCTGGTGTGCCAAATGCTTTTTCATCGATGCTTAAGCTTTCATTTGGCCCAAGCTCAAAGTTTTTGGTCTTTTGAGCTATGGGATTTGGGTTATAAGTGTCAATTTCGAGGGTGTACTTTGCCGTTTCCTTTCCTGAAGTGGCCGTAAACTTAAGATCTTCAATGCTTGAAGAAGAGACCACTTCATAGTCAAAATTCACGATCTTATCGCCGGTTTCTGTAAAGTTCACAAGCTTTTCTGTTGATCCGATGGGTTTCAGGCCTGAACTGACTTCAGCATTCAGTTTTACTGATCTGATCTGGTCTTCCATAGCAAAAACCGTCAGTGGGATACTGAGCTTTTCACCAGGAGATAATTTCCTCGGGACAGAAGCCAAAAGCATGAGCGGTTTTTTGACCGGAACCACCTCTTCAACACTGCCATATCTTTCCTTAATCACATCAGAAGCGACGAGCATCACTTTCACTGAACCGATATAATTTGGCATGTAGAGCTCGTGTGTTTTCTTTTCACCAGCTTTCAATTCAAATGGTCCAATAAAGCTCACTACAGGCTTGAAACGATTGGCTTTTCTGTTTTTTGCCCCTGCCAAATTTCCGCCGCCACCAATACTGAAAATATTCTCAACACTGCCGGCATAGGCTCCTATGACATCATCATAAATATCGAAAGTCTGAACGCCGAGCGCTTCTTTACGATTGAAATATTGATAGATATCCGGAACACTAAAGTTGGTCAAGTCCAGCAAGCCTTCATCTACAACCGCAAGGGTATAGGTCATGGGTTTTGAATTTTGTTCGGTGACTTCTACACTGTAACGGGTTTCTGGTCTGATCTTTTCAGGCACCTTCAATTCAGGGTTTAGGCGCTTGTCGGGGTTTTCAACTTTGAGCGGAACCACACCAAAAAGTCTTATGGGTCTGTCGTTTTCTGTGCGCTGATGTGGCTGTATAAAGCTTAAACTCACATAGGCGTTTGGTGTGAATTCTTCAGTGATTTTTAGGTCTAAAGTGGTCGTACCGCTTTGGGTCTCTACCCATTCCTGATTCAGAATACCTGAACCGTTTTCAACTGTGAGCAATGCTTTTGCACCTTGACTTGAAGGAAAAGTCACCTTTGCAGTTTCCCCGACCTGATACTGGTCTTTGTCCAAATTGAAAACCAGCATATTGGCCAGGTTTCCTTCTGAATTGGTCCACCAGTTTTTGTAGTAATAAGCGATTTGACTTGCCGCATGTTTGCCGTTTTCATCGATCACACGGATCAGATATCGTCCTCTGTCCCGCTCGGGAATGTTAAGTTTAAAGCTGGCCATGCCTCTGGCATCCGTGGTAAGGTCAAAACTTTTGTAAGCACGGTAACTTGAACTGTTTTGGTACTTGGAAAGATTATCACTTCCCCGGTTCCACCACCAGCGCCAGTCTAACCTGTAGATATAGGCCTTCAGGGCTTTGGAAGCAACGGGTTTGCCGGTTTTATCCACACTGACGACACGATATAGAGTTTCTGTATCAGTGTCATAAGTCCTGCCTTTGATCTCCGGAGAATTCAAGCCGACAAAATGTTCGAATGGTGCCAGATTCTTCTGGATCACATTGATGGAAAAGTCACCGCCATTTTCATAGACTTTTGTCAAAAAGCCTAAGGATAACATTCCGGGGATATTTTGGGAAACCTCTATATTCTTTTGAATGCTTACAAAGCCTTCATCATTTAGCTGGCCTTTAAAGAAATCTATCTCCTGGTCGTTAAAAGAACGGGTAATGTCATAAAAACTATAGTTTTTCAACTTTGGAAATGGATTACCTGCTACACTCATATTCATTTCGACCTCTGCCTTCAGTTCTCTGGCTGTAGCGCCGCTCAGCCAATTGGACCTCAAGACAGCATTAATGGGTGTATTGGCAGATAAGATTTCATCTTCAAAATCCAGATCAATTTTAAGTCGGTTTGGCTTTACCGCAGCCACTTTTATACGCTTGTTGAAAGTCACTGCGCCAATGTTGATCTCGGCATTCCAGTTACCGGTCGGGTCCGTATCCCTGGTAGGCATGCTAAAGGTATACACGTGGTTTAAACCCTGGAGCTGGGTTTCGTCGTAAACCAACTTGCCTCTGGCGTCCGTGAGTTTTAATTTTATCGGATAGTTTTCAGGAATCGGGTTAGCGAGGTCATTCAAAACAAAGCCGGTATAAATGGTGTCTCCCGGTCTGTAAACTCCTCTTTCGGTATAAATGTATCCTTTGAGGCCTTTTTTAATTTCGCTGCCACCCACATCGAAATTGCTTAAGCTTAAAGCCTGATTATTATCTAATTTCAAATAGGCATATTGGTTGTTCTTTCGGGCTACAACAAAAGCCATATTGTTTTTGGATTTGAGCTGTGCCATGCCCTGATTGTCGGTAGATCCCTGAGCCACTTCCTGCATTTGATAATTGTAGCCTGTAATATTTACATTACTTTCCGGCTGTGCCGATAATAGATTTGAAGTATAAATGTGGTAAACATCTGTTTTGGTTTTTTTGACCAGTAAACCGAGATCAGAAGCCAGAATATTTGAGCTTAGAAATCTGTCTTCATTAAAGTAAGCGTCGTTGCACGGATTGTCACGCTCGCGCCAGTTGTAGCTGTAATTTCGCCAGTCGTAGCGCTGATCGTCCCAGTAATCTTCTTCTCGTTCAATAGTTTGTTGGTCTTCTTCTATGCTTGTAAACGTATAATCAATTTTTGAATCGTCGCAACTGTATAAGCTCAATTCCGGTCTGAAACTCAGATCCATCTGATAGAGCGCACCGGGATCAGCCTCAAACAAGTCGTTCAGGTCTATGGCATAGGCTTTCCAAAACCCATCATGGTCTAATTTATTCTGCACCAGTGGAATGGTTTTTCTGGCCACGACACGACCTACATTTCGCAATCTGTAGTTGTTGCTGTCATCAAGATTGGCATCCTGCAAAAACTGGAGCACATTGTTTTCATAGATCTTGATGATCCTGACGTCAACCGCCTTTAATCCGGTTGCTTCAAAATAAAAGGGATTGTCCTTGGAATTCGGTAAAATTACACCTTCGGTAATTAATCTCAAATTAGGTTTAGACTGGTTGAACAATACCTTTTCACTAAAGTCTTCTCTGAGAGACCTGCCCTGAATACTTTTGACGTTTTTTAAAATCTGAAGCGTCACTGCGCCATTATAGGCTTTTTTGGGATAAATGATCAGGTTATTGCCTTCTATATCAAAATTCAGGTCTCTGTCTTCATTTACCTGTACTAATCCAGCCAAAGACTGATCAGCCTGAAGCGTTTGGGAAAAATTGACGGTAATTTTAGGACTGCCCAAACCTTCGGTAGTGATATCTAAAACTTTGAATACATTCTTTGCCGGAACAATGAAGTTGTTTTCACCGCTGTTTTCAGCATCTATAGGACCTCCATCCCATTTGAGATTAACAGTGGACTCTTCATCCGCTCGTTTGATGCTATCGATTTTAAACCTAAAGTAGGTTGCCATGTCATTGGCCTCATACCATTTAATTGAAAGGTTTTTATCGGATTGTTTTGCTGAAATAATTGCTTTGACCTGATCAAAACTCACTAAATCTGAGGTTTCTACGGCAGCATTTCTGTATGACCATTCGTTATCGTAAGATTCCAGCGCCTCAAGACTGACTTTAAAGTCAGGTTTTATGGTTGAAAATTCAAATTTATACCTGTCAAACGCACTATCGATTGAAGGATAAAGCCTATCAAGATGTAATACAACTTCATAAGTCTGTCCTGGTTTTAAATTTTTATCAGGTGAAAAAATTAAGTTCCTGTCTGAGGAGAGGTAAATTTTACCATCTATTTTGGGTTTGGTTTCAAGTAACTCCGGGTCTAATTCCTGATTAATGTTTTGATTTTTTACAGGATTTACCAATCTGAAAACAACAGGATCAGCAATAGAAATTTCACCCTGAGTATGGCTGTAAATATGATCTTTAAATTTGGCTAAATCGCTTTCTTCTTTTTTGGAATCACAATGTATAAATAGTGGTAATAAGAAGAGTAAAAGGAAAATTTTGGATGAAGGCATGATGAAATTTGAGGTATTATTTTAGATAAAATTTACTTTTTTAAGGCTTATAATATATTAACGCTCAATCCTTTTAAAAGTATAAAAAATTAATGAAAATTCTAAGATGTTTTTGTTTTTAATGGGTGAAATGATGAGTTTATAAAATTTCTTGTTTCAAGTTTAAGGTTTCTGGTTTCTGGTTTTTTTATTTTACTGTTTTATTGTTGGTCTTAGCTCAATTAAAACTTTGTGAGCTTCGCGTCTTCTTGGTGCTCTTTGTGGTTAAAAAAAGCTTTACTGTTTCTGATTTCTCGTTTCTGATTTCTCGTTTCTGGTTTAGGGTTTCTGGTTTAGGGTTTCTTGTTCCCTTCGACTTTAGTTTATACTGAACCAGATGAAGTACTCAGAGTGACATTTGGTTTCTGTTTTTTTGTTTCTGGTTTCTTTTTATTTTTGATCTTAACTCAATTAAAACTTGGTGAGCTTCGCGTCTTCTTGGCGTTCTTTGTGGTTAAAAAAGCTTTACTATTTCTGATTTCTCGTTTCTGGTTTCTTGTTTCTGGTTTTTTTGTTTTACTGTTTTATTGTTGATCTTAGCTTAATTAAAACTTTGCGAGCTTCATTGCGACCATTGCGTTTAAACAGGTTTTTTTGTTGATGAGCTTATAAGTTTGTTGCTTTACTATTTTCACGCAAAGTGCGCAGAGGTTTTCATCGCAAAGTAAAGGCAGAGTCTAAATGCTGCTTAATGCCTTAATGTTTAACAAAGTTTATGAGTTTATTTAGGCGTATCATTATCACGCAAAGGGCGCGAGGTTTTTAACACAAAGTAAATGAAGAGTAATACTTTCCTCAAATTCTGAATGTTTAAAAAAGGCTTAGGTTGTTTTTATGATCAGTTTTGCTTGAAAATTTATTTAAAAATCTTAATTGTTTTCTCTCCGTTTTTATCTATTGAAGCCCTGAACATGCCTGGTGTATTAAAGACCATCGAAATATTACCGTCTTTATCCAAAGCCACAATACCACCATCACCACCAATTTCAGGTAATTTTTTCAAAATAACGTCTTCGGCGGCTTCCTGAAGGCTTGTGTTTTTATAGAGCATTTGAGCAGAAATATCATGGGCCACAGCCAGACGGATAAAGTACTCGCCCCATCCTGTTGAGGACACACCGCAAGTAGCATTATTGGCATAAGTGCCGGCGCCAATTATTGGCGAATCTCCTATGCGATTCCAGCGCTTATTGGTCATCCCGCCGGTTGACGTTCCGGCCACAATGTTACCATCTTTGTCTAAAGCCACACAACCAACTGTTCCGAATTTTTTGTCTTCCCAGTTCAGCAGTGCAGTTTTATTCTGAGCTCTTTTCAAAGCTTCAAGACGTGATGGTGTAGCAAAATAAGACGTATCTACCATTTCAATATTTCTGGTTTTGGCAAACTCCTGAGCACCTGAACCGGATAAGAGTACATGGTCAGAATTGGCCATGACTTCATAAGCCAGGTTTATTGGGTTTTTCACATTGGTAATTCCGGCCACGGCGCCTGCATTAAGTGTTTGTCCATCCATGATAGAAGCATCGAGTTCATTATAGCCTTCGTGATTAAAAACGGCGCCTTTCCCGGCATTAAACAGTGGCGAATCCTCCAAAATATTGATGGTTCGCTGAACGGCTTCCATAGCCGTTCCTCCGTCTCTTAGAATGCTATGCCCTTTGGAGATCGCTTCATCAAGTTTGGCTATATATTCTTTTTGTTTTTCTTCACTCATTCTGTCTCTGGACATGACACCCGCACCGCCGTGTATGACAATAGCAACAATTTCTTCAGCTGAATTTTCTGATTTTTCAGAGACCGAATCACTTACGGACTTTTCTTGCTGGCAGGCCAGTCCAATAAAAGCCAATAAAACGAGGGAAAATAATAAGGATCTTTTCATGATAAGCGTTTTAAAAATATAAAGTTAAGATTGCCATAAATATACACTGTAAAAATTGATTGTGTAAGTATATGCGAGAGTTGTTTTCATCTGCTATTGTCAGAAAACTGATACATATCATATTTGCGCTCGACATTCCTTAATATTTTTGACATTTGATATTTTTAATACCAATAGCCATGCAATATTTAATTCCTTTTGTAGATTGGACAAACGGCGCTGTGATCATGACTTTGATCTTTGGTCTCGTGATTTTTGGTCTCGTTTTCTTTGTAATGTATTTTATCAATTCTTCAGCAAAGAAAGAACGAGAAAAGAAGAGCAAGAAAGCTTAAATAAGTTAAATACTTATATTTCAGGGGTTGGTAACCCCTTTTTGTGTTGTACACACGTCCTCAGTCCATATAAAATGGTTCCATACGCTCAATTCTAAGGATTGTTTTCTGTATGAGCTGTTAAGATGATATGTTCTTAATGCTATTTTCTTTATTTTTATACATATGAATAAGTATGTTATAAAAATATTTGCTTTTGCCTTACTTACGTTTGTTTTGGGTATTTCTCAATCTTGCAAAACAGGCGCGCTTGGTGGCAAAGAAACTTCTGCAGAAGACCTTAAAGTATTGGACTCTATTTACCAGCTGGATAATTACAGAATAGAAATTGATGTGGTTTATCCTTTCAATACACTAGCAACAACGCAGGTCGCCAATGACTTGCTTTGGAATACCGGTAATAATGCAAGCAGAATAGATGTCAGAGCCGACGGTAATTATATTCAAATCAGGAATGATTCCCTGACAGGTTACTTACCTTTTTTTGGAGAAAGAAGACTTAATGGAGGCGATATAAGTGGACGAAATTCGGCCATACAGTTTGATGAATTTATAAACAACCTGAACAAATCCATAAACAAAAAGAAAAACAGAGTCGAATTGAATTTTACTGCAAAGCAGAAAGAGGGTGATAATGATAAGTATGATACCAAAATTTATATTTATCCTAATAAAAGCGTTTTAGTAGACATATCACCGGTTTACAGAACTTTTATGAAATATGAAGGAAGACTTGTGGAAATTACGGAATAACTTTAAAAAAACCGGTCTCTGATCTACTAATAAAATTATACAATAAAATTACCCTTTTGAAAATAATCAAAAACTTATTGTTATTTCAAAAAAAGATATTTTTTACGGCTTACAGCTTCGCTATTCTTGTGGGTATAATTTTTGGTGGTGAATTGAAAGTCATAGGCTTAAGTTACCTCTTCTTTTGTCATGCTATGCATTTTTTTGTTTATGATTTAAAGGACAGAAATCAATATTACTATTATTATAATTTGGGGATCAGTAATTTAAAACTGTGGTTTTCTACAACGCTGCTGGGATTAATCAATTTGCTAATTTTAGTACTCATTTGAACACTCTTCATATAGATAGCGTCACAAAATCGTATGGACACAAAAATGTCTTGAGTGACATTTTTTTAACCTGCAAAAAAGGTGAGATATTAGGCTTGATCGGGCGTAATGGTTCTGGAAAGTCTACACTTCTGAAAATAGTATTTGGAACCGAAAAACCGGATACAAAATTTGTAAAGGCCGGAAATAAAATTATCAATACTGTTTCAGACGGCAGAAATCTCATTAATTACCTGCCGCAGGATAACTTTCTACCTAATGGCATCTCCATAAAAAAAATCATTAATCTTTTCCTTGAGGCAGAAGACAGAGAAGTTGTCATGCAGAATAAACATATCTTGCCCATTCTAAAGAAAAGGAATGAACACTTATCCGTAGGTGAAAAAAGAATTATTGAAATTCTTCTTATCATTCATTCTAAAGCAGATTTTATACTACTCGATGAGCCTTTTAACGGCGTAAGTCCAATAATGAGAAATTACATAGTGAAATACATTAAAAAACTGGAATCGAAAAAAGGTTTTATAATTACAGACCATGATTATGAAAATGTATTAAAGCTCACAAAGAAGGTCTCATTCCTGCAAAATGGCTACCTAAGACAAATCAATGATATAAAGGACCTGGTTGAACTGGGATATATGACAGAAACAAATCTGAGTCACTTAAGCAAATAATAGAGAAACTCTTTCCCTCTCATAAAAAATACAAGCCAATGCCTACCCAACCAACTCAAACCATCTTTCTGTCTTGCTTTCAATTTCGTCCTCAACATCCTGTAGTTTGATGCTGTTGGCTTTGATGTCTTCAGCAGAAAGGTTTTCCAGAAATGCTTGTTGTAGTTTTTCTTTTTCTTTTTCTAAATTCTGAATCTGTTTTTCCAGCTGTTTGATTTCTTTTTGCTCCAGATAACTGAGTTTTTTTTCCTGGGTCTGCGAGACTTCATTTTTTGGTGCCGGAGCTTCTTTAGGTTCTGCTTTAGACTTAGGTTTATGCGCTTTATAGCTTCTGTAATCAGAATAATTACCGGGGAAATCAGAAATTTGTCCGTTTTCAAACACAAACAAATGGTCAACGATCTTATCCATAAAATAACGGTCGTGAGACACCACTATCAAACAACCCGGAAAATCCATCAGGAAACTTTCAAGTACATTTATAGTTACCACATCCAGATCATTGGTAGGTTCATCGAGTATAAGAAAATTCGGGTTTTGTATAAGAACAGTGCACAAATAAAGCCGTTTTAATTCGCCACCGCTTAATTTTTCAACGTAATCATACTGTTTTTTGCGATCGAATAAAAACCGCTCTAAAAGTTGCTGTGCCGACAATTTTCTGCCTTTAGCCAATGGTATATAGTCTCCAAATTCCTGAATAACCTCAATGACCTTTTGGCCTGGTTTGGGCTCTAAACCACCCTGACGATAATAGCCAAACTGCAAGGTTTCACCAATGACCACTTTCCCGGTATCGGGTGTAAGGTTTCCGGTTAGGATATTAAGAAAAGTCGATTTACCGCTGCCATTTTTACCAATAATGCCAACCCTTTCACCACGTATGAAATTATAATCAAAGTTTTCAAAAAGCCTTCGGTTATCAAAGCTTTTGGAAACGTTATGAAACTCAACAACCTTAGTGCCCAGGCGGTTCATGTTGATCTCCAGTTGTATCTCGTGATCTTTACGCCTTTGGTGTGCGCGTTTTTTGATATCGGCAAAATCGTCTATCCTGGATTTGGACTTGGTGGTTCTGGCTTTTGGCTGTCTGCGCATCCATTCCAGCTCTTTTTTAAAGAGCTGTTTGGCTTTATCGGTTTCAGTTTCCTGTTGCTGCAGACGCTCGTCTCTTTTCTCAAGATAATAAGCATAGTTGCCTTTGTAAGTATAAAGCTGACCCTGATCCAGCTCCATGATCTGGTTGCAAACACGATCTAAAAAATACCGGTCGTGCGTCACCATAAAGAAGCTCATTTTAGAGGTCGTAAAAAAGCCTTCCAGCCACTCGATCATATCCAGATCCAAATGGTTTGTAGGTTCATCGAGAATGAGTAAGTCCGGTTCGTCCAGGAGCAAAATAGCCAGTGCCAACCGCTTTTTCTGTCCACCGGAAAGGTCTTTGACTTTCTTTTGAAGATCATTCAGTTGTAACTTAGAAAGGATCTGTTGATATTGACTTTCAAAATCCCAGGCTTGTTTGGCTTCCATGGCGTCAAAGGCCTTTTGATATCCTTCCTGATCTTCCGTATTTTCAAGGGCTTTTTCATATTGATTTATAATCTCCAACATCTCGTTATCTGAAGCCAGAATACTTTCTTCGATACTCAGGTTTGCTGCTAGGTCTGGCTCTTGTGAAAGAAAGCCTATCTTTATGTCATTTCTAAAATTGATCTCGCCCTCATCGGGATGGTCAACCTGAGCCAAGAGTTTCAACAGGCTGGTTTTGCCGCTTCCGTTTTGAGCGATTAAACCAATTTTTTGACCTTGATTTATTCCGAAAGATAAATCTTCAAATAGCTTTAAAGTACCATAAGATTTGGCGATATGTTCAACGGAGATGAAGTTCAAAATGGCTTAGTTATTTTCTTTTTTAGGAAAGGCTTTTTTATAAAAAACTAAGAGTATTCCGAAGCCGGTGCTGATTGCTGTATCAGCTACATTGAAAACCGGTTCAAAAAACACAAAGCGCTCACCACCCCAAATTGGTATCCACTCCGGCAGAATATCATCATAAAGCGGGAAGTAAAGCATGTCCACCACTTTTCCTTTGAGTAAGGGTGCATAACCTCCGGATTCCGGCAGAAAAGTAGCGACCTGACCAAGGCTTTCGTTGAAAAATATGCCATAAAATACAGAATCTATAATATTACCCATAGCGCCGGCAAAAATTAAAGCTATAGCTATTAAAAGTACTTTTGGCGCCTTTTTACGGGTAGAATCCCACAACCACCAACCTATTCCTACAATAGCAACCAGTCTAAAAAGGGTAAGAATAATTTTTCCATAACTTCCGGGAATCTTTGCGCCCCAGGCCATACCTTCGTTTTCAATAAACAGAATTTTAAACCAGGAAAAAACCTCTACACTTTCATAAAGCTTAAAGTTGGTCTTGATATAAATTTTGGAAATTTGATCAATGATCAAGATGATGGCTATAAGTAAGATTGAATGTTTTAAGCGCATTTGCTCTTTGATTTAAACGCAAAAATAGACTTTTTCAGGCATTTGGGATTAGTCTGTTTGTATAACTTTTATGTTGCCATTTACACTCCTCAAAACCAGTTCACGTTTTTCTATGAGCGACTGTTCAATATCAAGCTTTCCATTTTGAGATTTAGCTTCAATTTTTGCATTTCTGGTGGTAATATAGATATTTCCATCATAAGTATTAATAATCGCATTGGCGTTTAAAGATACCAGTCTGCAATGCCCTGATTTTGTATTTATGATCAGGTTTTTGTAATGACCTCTGGCTTCAACACTGGCAATTTCAGAAATGATCTCTACATTTATACTCTCTGGTAAATAGAGTTCCACAGCCACAGAAAATTCCTGCATAGAGGTCATTTTATTATCACCAAAGGCAAGTCTTTCAGGATAAATACTTGTGATGTAGAGCACATTTTCTTTAACCTCATAATCAAAATAGATGTCGTTCCTGTAGCTCCCTTCAGAGGATGACGAGAATTTAATGAAAGTATCCTGGTGTGTGTTGATATCGATCTTAGAAACCTGTTTCGCCGTGAAAAGGACATTCGTAATATTTTTATCTTCAATTTTAAACTGCGAAGTGATTTGTGCTTTTAATACAAAAACACTGAAGAAAAATAAATACGAGAGTATAACTTTATTTACAATCAAATCTTTATTAAATATTTGTAGATCAAGCCTGTTGCAATTGCAATAAGGAAGCTTAACAAGGTTCCTATCAATACGTATTCGGTTAACTTTCTGTCTTTTGCCCTGGATAGATCTCCAAACCTGAATACAGATTTAGCGGTGATTAAAAATCCAATTGCGGCCCATTGTCCTAATACGATAAAAAGAAAAATGAATAAACGTTCCAATATTCCTATGTATGATCCCGCGCCTTTGAGGGCGTTTTCTGGACTTTCTTCAGGGAGTTGCCACTTGCTCATGATGATTTGCATAACAATAGAAGCAACTGAGGTTAAGATAATAAGCGCTAAAATTGTTAAAATAGTTTCCTTTGAAAAAATTTGCTCAAAATCTATGCTTTGTGGGTATTCCATAAATACTACCGTAGCAATTACTACTAAATGCAAAATTTGATCAACAAAAAATAAAATTCTGGTGTTATTTTTATTTTTAAGATTTAGTTTACTGATATCAATCAATAAGTGCGTCAAACCAATAAACAATATGTAGGGCCAATAACTAAAGTCAAACCCAAGAACTACTAGCAAAAGCAGAAAATGAATCAAAACGTGCAAGTACACATAAATTGACTTGTGTTTTTTTTGTTCCTTGTCTTTGACCCATTTGTATGGCTGAAGCACAAAATCACCAATTACGTGAGCAAGCAGAAGTTTGAGGGCAAAATGCATCATAGCCTTAAAATTTCTGATTTATAATAATTGTTCATTGCCATGATCTCATCAAAACCTCCGCGTTTTAGGGACTCACTTATGTTACTTTGTGATTTATCCAACATTTTTGCAAGTTCTTTTTGCTTTTTGTCCGGATGTTCTATAACTGTTCTTATCACGGTAGAAACTGTAGCTGTCCATCGGTTGGCAATATACAAAGCCAAACCAAGCATAGTATTGATTGAATGGTCAAAATTTTCATCCCCGGAACATACAAGCATATTTTGTTTTTTCAAGGCTTCAAAACCTTCTCCAGACCTTACAAAAGCAGTGCCGTTTGAAGTTGTTATCTTCCCGGACTCAAAGTCGATATCTCCTAAGCCAATACTTAATCTTACGTCCAGCTGATCTATTTGTTTAATGGCTGCTTTTATGTGAAAGCCTGCTGTAATAGCATCTTCAGCCGTCAACATAAGTTGAAAGCTATCGCCGCGATATATTTCCCATGATATTGGTTGAGTGCCATAAGCGTTTAAAACAGCCTGAAGTATTTCCAGCCAATCCTTTGCATCTGTGCTTCTGGAATTTATAATATCACCGGTGATTACAGCTTTCATATACCTTCTTTTTCCAAATATAGTTGAAAATTTAAAATAAATAAAAATATCTGCTTTAAATATGATATCTTTTAATATCTGCTTAATAAACGATATTTAGAAGTGTGTTAAGCAAATTTATACCATTTGTGATTTGAAATCACTGTAATAAATCGCTGACCAAAACCTATGGTTATCTGGCTTAATAATTTTGCTATACAATAAGCGTAAAGCCCAGCGCCCTCATCGCAAAGTCATCATCAATAGTTTTAAAAATCTTTAAAATATAAACGACAGTGAATTTCGAAATGACTTTTTTAAAAAACAGAGCTTATTTATCTGCTATACAGCAGATATTTTATTTTATCTGTTTTCAAGCATATATTTAACCTAAAAAGTCGGTCTTAATCTTATCCACGATGGTTTGGGCCAATTTTTCTTTACTTTCAACCGTCCAGCCAGCAATGTGTGGTGACAGGATAACATTCTCTAATTGAATAAGTGTTCTAAATGCCTCGGGCATGGATGAAGAATCTGTAAATAAATTTTCAAAAGAGGTTTTTTCGTATTCTAAAACATCTAATCCGGCACCTTTTACCTTGTTTTGTTGAAGAGCTTTGACAAGAGCATTGGTGTTTACCACTTTTCCACGTGAAGTATTTATGAACCAAATATCATGGTCAAATGATGATAAAAATTCAGCATTTACCATTTGAAGGGTTTTTTCTGTAAGAGGTACGTGCATACTTAAAATCTGTGTTTTTTTAAAAAAGGTTTTCAGATTAACCTGCTGTGCGTATTTATCACCAACATTGTCTTTAATATCGTAGCATATCACATGACAACCAAATCCTTGAAGTCTTTTGGCAAAAGCCTTCCCCATATAGCCATAACCAATGATGCCGATGGTTTTTCCCATGATCTCTTCACCTCTGTTTTCTTCTCTTTTCCATACGCCATTCCGTACTTGTTTATCAGCTATAAACAACCTGTTGGTCAAAGCCAGTAACATGCCCAGAGCATGTTCTGCCACAGCATCCCTGTTTCCTTCAGGGGCATTATAAAGCTTAATGCCATGCTCGTTAGCAAACTCAATATCTATATTTTCAAGTCCTGCGCCAACCCGACCAATGAATTTAAGATTTTTGGCTTTGGAAAGAAACGTTTGATCTATAGGAAATCGACTTCTAATGATAACCCCATCGTATTGATGAATTTCTTTTTCGACCTCCGTTTTTGATGAAGTATAATCTTCAACATTTGAAAAGCCCGATTGCTGCAGCTCTTCAATCATTAAGGGATGGTTTTCATCAAGATGTAAAATGGTCATAGATCTTTAAAATAAGGTTTTAATATTTCGTTAGAAAGTCTTGTTGGTCTTCTGCTTTTCAAACTTACAAAACACCATTCTGCGGTGGATTGAAATATGATCTTTTCTCCTTTAAAAATGCTGGTCTTCCTGGTGCATCTGGCTGCTGAGAAATCTTCAATCCATGTTTTGATGAGCAATTTATCATTAAGCTCTGCCTGACCTTTGTACAATAATTCATGCTTCAGGATCATCCATCCAAACTCTTCTCTCACCGATTCCGGGCTAAAGCTGTTCCAGTGTTCTTTTGATATCTTTAGCACCCATTTGATATATTCTAAGTTATTGACATGGTTAAAATGGTCAATAACCTCTTCATTTACAATAAATTGCTTTTGATATGCAATTGGATTCAGCATGATTAAAATCCTAAAATATATTTGGCAATACTAAAGAATATTAAAAGTCCGAAAATATCATTGCTGGTGGTAATAAAAGGCCCTGTAGCTAAAGCAGGGTCAATCTTATAGCGGTTCAGCATGATAGGAACAAAAGTTCCGATGAGTGAAGCCACAATGATCACTGAAATAAGGGCCAAAGATATGGTAAAGGCCACATCGTAAGCGCGTCCTAAGATAAAATGAGCGCCGAGAAAAAGTAGCAACGCGAGAAAAATGCCATTTAAAATATTTAGCCCAACTTCCTTCAGTAATCTTTTCCAGACAGAACCTGTAAGTGTACCTTTAGCAATACTCTGTACAATTATCGCAGAAGACTGTACACCAACATTCCCAGCCATAGCCGCTATAAGTGGTGTAAAAAAGAATAGAAATCCATAATTGGTCATGGCACTTTCAAATTGTCCGGCGACGGTGACTGCAATAAATCCACCAAAAAGGGCGAGAACCAGCCAGGGTAATCTTGCCCTGGTTTGTTGCCAAAGGTTATCATCGGCATCTACATCTTCAGAAATACCGGCTGCCATCTGGTAATCTTTGTCGGCTTCTTCCCTGATAAAATCAATAATATCATCTACAGTGATCCTACCTACCAAACGACCTATTTCATCAATAACCGGAATGGCTTCAAGATCATATTTTTGCATGACTCTGGCGACTTCTTCCGCTGAAGTATGTACATCTACATAATCTACATTTTGAATATATACATCTTCAATATTGGCGTTGCTTGGTGCCGTAATTAAATCTTTTAGAGAAAGTCTGCCTTTCAGTTTGCCTTTATTGTCCACCACGTAAATAGAATGAACCCGGGTGACATTTTCAGCCTGGGCACGCATTTCTTCCATACAACCGGTTACGCTCCAGTTTTCATTAACTTTTATCAATTCTTTAGCCATAAGACCACCGGCAGTGTCCTCATCATATCGCATTAATTCTACAATATGCTGGGCGTGATTGCGGTCTTTCAGGTTGTTGATCACCTCATCCTTAAGCTCTACAGATAGATTGTTGATGATATCTGTAGCATCATCCGTGTCCATTTCCTCGATCTCATCCGCAATTTCCTTTGCAGTAAGATTACCCAGAACTTTGTCCCTGTCATCCTCATCGATCTCCATCAGGACCTCAGCGGTCTTTTCGCTGTCTAAGAGCTTTATGATATAGGTAGCTTCATCAAGACTCAGTTCATCGAGAATTTCAGCTATATCGGCATGGTGCATATCACCAAGATGCGATAAGAGTTCCTGATCGTTTTGTTCCTCAATCAGGAATTCTATTTTCTCTATGAGACTTTTTGAAATTTCAAACTGCATCCTGTGCTAATTTTTGAGTCAATTCTATAAATTCAATATAAGATAATTGCTCCGGTCTTTTAGCAAAGATAAGGTCTGATTTTAAATTATCAGATAAATTAAAGGTTTTTAAACTGTTACGTAATGTTTTCCTGCGTTGCTGGAAGGCGGTTTTTACCACTTTAAAGAATAACCTCTCATCGCAGTCTAACTGATAATTTTCTCTTCTTTTTAGTCTTATTACACCGCTGTCTACTTTAGGTGGTGGATTGAAGTTTGAGGGCTTTACGGTGAAAAGGTATTCTACTTCATAAAAAGCCTGAGAAAGTACAGACAAGATCCCATAGGTTTTACTGCCAGGCGATTCACAAATCCTTTTCGCCACCTCTTTTTGAAACATACCGGCAAACTGAGTGACATGTGCCCTGTATTCTAAAGCCTTGAATAATATCTGGCTTGAAATATTGTAAGGAAAATTACCAATGATGCCAAAATTCTTATGTTCAGTATGCTTTAGCAGGTCTGCTTTTAAAAAATCTTTTTCAACCAATTGAAAACTTTTGGATTTTGAAATAGGGTCTTCGTACTTTTCGTTTAGGAAAGCTATCGACTCTCTGTCCACTTCAAAAGCAATGAGCTTTGAATCTTTATCTATCAAAAACTGAGTGAGGACGCCAGTTCCGGGACCGACTTCAATCACGACATCAATTGAAGTATAATCAAGAGCGTCTGCGATATTTTTAGCAATATTTTCATCTTTCAAAAAATGCTGACCCAAAAATTTCTTGGGTTTGACCCGATTTTGGTTTTGGTTAAAATCCCGGTTGGAGTACGCCATACAGAGTTTTAAAAATCTATGTTGTAGGTTGGCGTTTCTTCCTCTTTATCCTCATCGCCTATTTCATCATCGCAATTCACCTGAATACTCAAGTTGTCTGGTGCTTCAAATTCTTCATCAGATAATGGAAAGTCTTCATCGGCGTACAAATCTTTCATATACATGCCCCAGATAGGTAATGCCATGGTAGCACCCTGACCGTAAACTATACCGCCAAAGCGCACTGAGCGATCCTCTCCGCCTACCCAAACGCCTGTAGCAAGATCAGGTACCATTCCTATAAACCAGCCATCACTTTGGTTTTGGGTAGTCCCTGTTTTTCCGGCAATAGGATTTTTAAAATCATACGGATAGCCGGTAACCGCTCTTTTGTAATGTGGCAAATTGCCTGCCCAGGTTCCCCTCAATCTTTGACCAGAACCTTTAAGCGTTACACCTTCAAGTAATTTTATAGTCACAAAAGCAGTCTCAGGACTCAAAACGTCTTTACTTTCAGGTTTATGCTGGTATAATACAGTACCATTTTTATCTTCTATCCGGCTAACGTAATAAGGTTCCACATAAACACCTTTATTCGCAAACGTACTAAATGCTGAAACCATTTCGTACACACTTAAGTCCGGTGTGCCAAGTGCTATGGACGGGTAAGGTTCTATATTTTCAGTATTTATTCCCAGTTTACCGACAAAGTCCAATACGGGTTGCGGACCAGTCTGATCAATAACTCTGGCAGTTACTGTGTTCAGCGATTTGGCAAGTGCCGATTTTAGAGTTTCGACTCCGCCGTACTCACCACCGGAATTTACAGGTGTCCAGTCCTCTATCAATCCAAAACGGCCTTTAGGAATTGTGTAAAGTGTGTTAGGGTATTCCAGACATGGTGAATAATGCAGCTGGTCTATAGCTGTTGCGTAAACAAAAGGTTTAAATGTAGAGCCCACCTGCCTTTTGGCCTGCTGGACGTGTTCATATTTAAAGAATTCAAAATCAATACCGCCGACCCAGGCCACAACTTCTCCGGTTTGAGGACGCATAGACATCATGCCCGTGTTGAGATAAGCCTTATGATAGTAAATGGAATCCCTTGGTGTCATAATGGTATCTATTTTACCTTTCCAGCTGAAGACCTGCATTTTTGTTGGTTTATCAAAAGAAGCCAGAATGGTGTCCTCAGCTATGCCCGCCCTTTTCATCTCCTTATACCTGGAAGAGTTTTTTATGGCTCTGTTGATGATGACCTCTATTTCATCCTGATCAATTCCTCTGAAAGGATAGGTTTTTCGCCCTCTGTTTTGTCTGAAAAATTCTTTTTGAAGATTAGACATATGTTTTTCAATGGCATTTTCAGCATAAGTTTGTGCGTCTGAATCCAGTGTGGTATATATTTTTAGACCATCGCTGTACAGGTCGTGATAAGTTCCGTCTTCCTTTGGATTGTCTTTAATCCATTTGTTCATGAACTTCTTCAGCTCTGCTCTAAAATAGGTGGCCTGACCGTCATTCTGATATTCTGGCGTATAGTTTATCTTAAGAGGCAAGGTTTGTAAAGAATCTTTTTCTTTTTTGGTGATAAAATCATTCCTATGCATTTGAGCGAAAACCTGATTACGTCTGTCCAGTGAATTTTGCTTAAAAATATCCCGATAAGGATTGTATAGCACCGGATTTTTGAACATGGCCACCAGAGTTGCAGATTCTTCAATATTGAGGTCCTGAGGCTCTTTTCCAAAATATACTCTGGCTGCAGAACGGATACCAACGGCACCCCGCGTGAAGTCAAAAATATTGAAATACATGGCAATGATCTCATTCTTGGTGTATTGCTTTTCAAGACGAATCGCTATCACCCATTCTTTCACTTTCTGTTTAAGTCTGTTTAAAATTCCCGTTTCTGTAGGGTCTGTAAACAATTGTTTGGCCAGCTGTTGTGTAATGGTACTCGCGCCTCCTTTTCCTCCAAGATAAACTACTGCTCTCAATGTACCTCTGGCATCTATTCCGGAATGGGAATAATAACGCTCATCTTCTGTTGCCACCAGTGCGTTTACCAAGTGATCCGGTAATTGATCGAAGTCAACAGGAGTTCTGTTTTGTTTAAAATATTTTCCCAGAGTGATGGAGTCTCTGGTTAAGATTTCGGCTGCTAAATTGGTCTGTGGATTTTCCAGCTCCTCAAATGTTGGCATTTTACCAAACAGGCCAAGCCCTGCCAGTAAGAATATATGGACTATGACTAAAAACACAACCGTATACAAAATCCAAAATCTTTTAGCGTAACTCTTCTTTTTTGGTGCCTTTTGATCTTTTCTTTTTGCCATTACTTTTCCTGTGTTACGGGTTCATAACTAAAACCTATTTCTTCTACACCTTCAAGTTTTTCTAAAGGTTCAACGTCACCGGCTTTGCGCATAGCGTGACGTATTTTCAAATTGTAGCTGCCAGGTTCAGAAAACCTGACCTTTTCTTTATACCAAAGCTTATTATATTTTAAGCTGCCCAAACCTTCACCCATAAGCCTTCCATCTTTAAACGCCATTTTATACTCTAAAGTATCTACAACTACTTTACCATAAGGAAATTGCATGGCAGTAACTAAAAATAAATTGTCAAACTCATAGTCCTCTGTATTGTGAATATTGATATAACAATTATAAACCTGAGCAGTATCTTCAATCGCAAAATCAAATTCTGTAATACTGTCTTTATGCCAATAGCCCGGTGTAGTTTTACTAACAGAAAAATAGTCTGAATTTGAACAGCTACAAATACTCAGCAAAACAAAAAGACCACAAATTTTTTTAAGCATTTTTCTTTCTTTTGCTTTGGTTTTGGTTTTTCCTATTAGGTTTTCTTCTGTTTTTTCGTTTCTTTTTACGTTTTGGTTTGTCAAATCTGGTAAGACTATCCTGCCCAACTACGTTGGAATAATCAGTAATATCCGGTACTTTGTCTTCTACAAAATCTTCAAGAGCCTCTACAGGTTTTTTCTGCTTTTCTGCTTTGATGATATCCTTGACATCGTCCACACTCAATTCATGCCATTGTGAAGGCTCATCGTAGTAAGCATACCATAATTTTCTGTTGAAAATATCCATTTTTTGAAGACTGGCTTTCCCTTTTTTGGTTACTAGCTTATGGTCAGTTTTTGGAAAATCTTTCAAAGCTTCAACATACATGTCTAACTCATAGTTCAGGCAACATTTTAGTTTTCCACATTGTCCGGCAAGTTTAAGCGGATTGAGGGAAAGTTGTTGATAACGTGCTGCGGAGGTTTTTACTGAACGAAAATCCGTAAGCCAGGTGGAACAGCATAATTCTCTGCCACATGAGCCAATGCCTCCAAGACGGGCTGCCTCTTGTCTCAGACCTATTTGCTTCATTTCAATTCTAACCTTAAAAGTGTAGGCATATTCTTTAATAAGTTGCCTGAAGTCAACCCGTTGCTCTGCGGTGTAGTAGAAGATCACTTTTGAGCCATCTCCTTGAAACTCTATATCGCTGATTTTCATCTTAAGGTTAAGCCTGATGGCGATCTGTCTGGCTTTAACTTTTATTTCCTCTTCCTTTGAGCGACATTCCTGCCAGACATCTATGTCTTTTTGGTTGGCCTTTCTGTAAACTTTTGGATATCTGTCGCCTTCGGGTTTGATTTTCTTTTTGTTCATCTGTACACGAACAAGTTCGCCGGTAAGGCTTATGATGCCGACATCATGACCGGGCTGAGCCTCCGTGGCCACAACATCTCCCATATGAAGTGGTAACTTTTCTGTATTTTGAAAGAATTCTTTTCTACCGTTTTTGAAACGAACTTCAACCATGTCGAAAGGCTCCTGGCCAGCAGGCAGATCCATATTGGATAACCAATCAAAAACTGTTAACTTATTACAACTGTCGGTACCGCAAGTACCGTTATTTTTGCACCCTTTGGGTGTTCCGTTTTTATCGCTAGAGCAACTGCTACATCCCATGTCCTTATATATTGAAACTAAACGTGATTTAGTTGATGATTATTTTAACAGACTTCAATCATTCACATTTATGACATTTTTAAGTCTTACATTAAACGAGTCTGTCATTTTTCAAATTTAGTAAAATATAAAGATTATTCAGGTATGTCATATTATAATGGTAAAATTATTCCAGATAAGAACTTTGTTTACCTACCTCGTCTAGTGAGTTAAAACATAATTTTTGATATAAACGCAAACAAATCCATCATAAAAGCAATACCCATGTGAACAAATACACCACCCCAGATACTTTTGGTTTTATAAACCACATACCCAAAAATAACCACCAAAAAATGAGCTTACACATTCCAAAATGGATTTGCCAAAATGAAACGAACAATAGACCAAAGCCACCAAAACAATAGATTTATGGTAAATATATCTGACAAAAAACAACACCATAAACCGGCAAAAAAACCATTCCAGCACGATAAAATCCAAAAAAATATAAAGGCTCATAAAGCAAAAGCTGATTCAAATATACATTGAAAGACAAGTTGACTTATTCTAATTTGGGGTAGGTTTCTAAAAAGTACTGCTGTGTTGAAGCCAACAAAATAATGGGCAAACTGACCATTAAAAAGCCAAAAATGATGACACCCTGAGTACTTCGTCAGGCTCAGTATAAACTAAAGTCGAAGGGAACAAAAACCCTATAAACTCATAAACTTTTAAAACATTAAGGCTTTGCGCTTACTTTGCGTGAAAAACTTTGCGGGCTTTGCGTGAAACCTACTGGCCCTCATAAACCTATAAACCCATAAACAAAAGTAAATTGTTATCCGCAAGGAACGCCAGAGAGGCGCAAGGATCGCTAAGATCTGATGAAGTTAAGAGCTACAACAACATAAAACCAGAAACTTCAAACCAGAAACTTCAAACCAGAAACTTCAAACCCCATAACCCTATAAACTCATAAACCTTTTTAAAACATTAAGGCATTAAGTAAAATTAAGGCTTTGCGTTTAATTGAAGTGAAATACAATTTCCTAAAACCTATTCTGACTTATCTGGTGCCGGAATACTGGCGTGAAATTCACTAGCGATTCTGTTGGTGTAATGATCTAAAAGCTCCAAAACCCGTTCACTGGAATCAGATACTACAATCAACCCGATATGCCATTCTTTGTTCATTCGCCATACAATTTCCTGGTCGGTAAAAGACGAGGTATCCGGATGTTGAAAACGACTTAACGAAACCACTATGCCCGCATAGGCATTTTTAACTTTAGGTAATTTATAGGCGGTTTTATTGAGGTTTGCTGATTCAATTCTGGCCCATTCTGCCCAAAGATTAATCCCACCGGAAGCATACTGCACCATTTCTGCCAGGTTTGCACCTCCTACGCGAGAGGATGTTTCTAAGAAAAATAATTCTCCGGTTTCTTTAGATTTGATGAATTCCGTGTGAGAAGCTCCGTATTGCATGCCAAAGGCTTTCATAACATCCTCGTTCATTTGTTTTAAGGCTTTTTCTTCGTCTGTTCCGGTTTCACAGGACGCCGACCTGAAAATTCCACCGCCATGAGCGACTTCAAAAGGTGTGTCCAGGTATTTACTCACTCTGGAAAACACCACTTTACCTTTATTGTTTAAACCATCAACATGATAAACATCACCGGGTGCAAATTTTTCCAAAAGGTAGGCATCTCTTTCATCTCCCAAAGCATTGACAACATCCCATAATTCTTCTTTAGAATGAATTTTCTTGATACCCGTTGCCGAAGCTTCCATCCTGGGTTTGATCAACCACGGTGGACTAACACTATCTGCATATTGATTGATAGCTTCATTGGTAAACAGGTCTGTAAAGGACGGCACATTTATGCCTTCTTCTTTAGCTTTCATTCGCATCGCCAACTTATCTCTAAAATAGCGTGCAGTTGTAGAACCCATGCCCGGCATTCTGAAATGCTCTCTCAACACGGCTACTTTTTCAACATCAAAATCATCTAAAGCCACAAAACGATGAAAAGTGATCTCTCTAAATTTGAAAGCCAGGCCTTTTTTGACATCTTCTATGTTCCATTTATCAATATAAAAGACTTCATCAATGGCGTCCCATGGCCAGGGTTCATGTTCTAAGCTCTTTTTGGTGAGCAAAAAAACACGATTACCTTCCGCTTTACATTGCTTTAAAAAATCCTGACCTTTAAAGTAGGTAGAAATACACAAAAAGTTTTTAGTTGGACCGGACATAGTTAATGGATTTGATTTTTAAGCCTTAAAATATCGTTTTACGAATGTAGCTAATAATTGAATACCATAACCACTGGCGCACTTCATTTTAGCATATTTTGAACTGCCAAATGCTACACCGGCAATATCCAGATGCACCCAGTTTTGATGGTCCTTGGTAAAAGCTTTCAGAAACATAGCGGCATTTATAGCACCTGCAATGGGTTTACCACTGAAGTTTCTGATATCAGCAATATCTGAATGCAGGTCTTCTTCATAATCATCGTACATAGGCAGTTGCCAGACCCTTTCATGAACGTCATTTCCGGCATTTCGAAGAGTTTCTGCCAATTCAGAACTGTTGGTGAATAATCCGGCAGCAGAATACCCAAAAGTACGTACAACACTACCCGTTAATGTGGCAACATCGATCAGGTTTTTTGGTTGATAAGTATCAATCACATAACTTAATCCATCTGCGAGCGCAAGTCTACCTTCGGCATCAGTGTCAATGATTTCAATGGTTTTACCGGAATGGGAGCCAATGACATCACCGGGTCGATAAGCATTGCTGCCAACAGCATTTTCTGCACTGACCACTACACCGACGATGTTGACATTTAATTTTAATTTGGCCACCAATTCAACAATCCCTAAGACGACCGAAGCGCCACCCATATCACTTTTCATGTAATGCAGGTTAGTTGAAGGTTTTATAGACAAGCCACCACTGTCAAAGGTGATGCCTTTACCTACAATGGCCAAATCTATAGCCTCAGAATCTTTTGCTTTATATTCTGTAATAATTGCAACAGGTTTGTTCACACTGGCCTGACCAACAGAAAGAAGCGCTTTAAAACCGAGACTTTCAAGCTCTTTTTCTTCTATGACCTTGCAGGAGTAATTGTACTTTTCAGCAGAATTACTCGCCCATTGACCTAAGTATTCAGGTGTTTTTAGGTTTGGTGGCGCATCCACTAAAGCTTTGATCCTGTTAATGGTCTCTGCAGTTTCAAAGCCTTCTTCAACCAGATGTTCAATGTCTTGGTCTGAAACAAAAACTACTGTAATGTTTGTTTCGCTGTTGGGTTCACTTTTGTGTTTTCCAATAATGTAATCTGCCATTTTCAGTCCTATCGCCGCTTTGATGATTTCAGCATCTGACAGGTGGTTGACATCAACCTGAATTTTATCGGACCAGTATTTTTTGGTGTCGAAAGCTAAAGTTCTGAATGCCTCTTCGATCTTTGTTGAATACTTTTCCACTCCGATACCTAGAAGGTAGATTTTGCTTTGATCTGATAAATAGTGCGTCGCGAATGTACCAAAATCAGCTTCAAAGTTGGACTGTTTAATGCCAACCGTGTCTGAAATTTCTAACAGTTGATTTTTTCGACAAGGGATGATAATGTCACATCCTTGTACTTTAGTTTTAGAATATTGAAATGTCATAAATTAAAATCTTATGGGTTGTAAAAAAGCCATTTTACGGCTTTTGGAAATTCTTCTCTCCAGTAAATTTCAGAGTGGCTGCCTTCATTATTGATAGAAAAATGAAAGTCGATATGATAGCCTTTTACCATTTTATCTTTGATGATCGTGCCCAGACGTTTTGCGTTTGGTAAATGTTCAATGCTTTCTTTTCCGCCGGCATAAAGATATATTTTTGATTCCTGTAATGGGCTAAAATTTTTAGTGTGGTCAAAAATAATTTTTGAGATCCAAAGGCTGGGAGAAAAGATCATCATTTTTCCAAAAACACCTGGATTTCTCAGACCAGCATGAAGACTTATAAGTCCTCCCATAGAGCTACCTCCAATGCCAGTATGTTCAAAATCTGTGAGTGTTCTATAGTTCTTATTGATGTAAGGAATAAGTTTTTCAATTAAAAACTGTATATAAAATTTACCTTTTCCGTCGCCAAATCTTGGATGTTTATAAGGTAAATATTCTGTGATGCGTTCTTCTTCGCCATGATCTACAGCTACGATAATAATGTCACCAAAACCTTCCTTTTTAAGTTTTGCCATTGATTTATCGATTGCCCAATTGCCATAAGGTGCCTCAGGATGAAACAGGTTTTGACCGTCCTGCAGGTACAATACAGGGTAACGCTTATCAGTCTCGTAATAGTCAGATGGCAACAATGCTGAAATTTTTCTTGTCGCATTGAGCTGAGGAATTTCGTAGTTTTCCTCAATGACTTTAATAATGGGTTCTGACATTGTATCCTGCATACATTAAATTTGGTGGCTAATTTACGCTATCTTTAAATAATTGAAAATTTAATGTTATTAAAAATGGTATTCTTTTTTAAGCTTTTTGAACACTGCAAGGGTTTGAAACCCTTGCAGAGTTGTTTTACATTGATCTAAGTTTATCAAAGCGCCAGAGTTCACATCGGCTTCAAGCTAAACATAAAACAATTTGAGCTAAAGCAAAAATTAGAGTATAATTGTACTTCAGCAATTTGTTATAAGACCTGGGTTCGATTAATATATGTCTGTTTTTTAACTAGTTAGTATGTGCTTAAAAATATTTTCACTTATAAACACCCCTATAATCCCCTCAAGGAGATATTTTCGCTACTTGAATCCTTCCTTGAGGGAGGACTAAGGAGTTTGTTTACTGAATTTCAGTATTTTATGATAGTTTTTTATAATCGAACTCAGGTTAAAAGACTTTCCCTTACCCGCAAATCATCAAAATCAAAAAGGCTATATATAGAAAAAATGTATTTGCAATAATAGGAGATCAATAGAACCATACTTAGTAAACCATGGTAGTGCTTCAAGACCCCTGTAAAATTCAAATTGGTTTGCGCCAAGCTCATAAAGACTTAGAAACGTGTTATGCCTGCAATTTTCGGAAAAGGACACTCAGCGCTCGGTACATGTATTTAAAACATATAAAAAGATATTGGCTAAAGATATTTTGTTTGAACTTTCCCGCCGTGGCGGCAAACAGCGTAAAGTAAAATATAAAAATTTGTTTATAATTTTTAGTCATAAATTGCATTTCCCATTTACTTAATGTAAAATTTCAACATATTTTACATTAAGTGTTTACTTATTGCAAAAAAATGTGATATTTTGCAATAACGCAAAGTGGTTTAAACAAATTGATTTAAAATATGCAAAATTTTAAAGCAGGACATTACGTAAATCAAGGTTATTATAAGAGTTTTCAACCAAATTTATTAAACAGACAATGGTCGCTTAACGATATGGAACTCTTGGCGTTATTATCTCAGGCAGACAGACATTTAGGAAGATTAGACATGTATAGCGAGTATATCCCCGATATTGATCTGTTCATCAGCATGCATGTACTTAAAGAAGCCACGCAAAGCAGTAAAATAGAAGGTACAAAGACCAATATGGAAGAAGCTCTACTAGATAAAGAGGATGTAAGCCATGAAAAAAGAGATGACTGGGAAGAGGTACAAAATTATATAACTGCCATGGGTAGAGCAATAGAAATGCTTAACGATATTCCATTTTCCAACCGCTTGATTAAAGCAACACATAAAGTTCTGCTACAAGGTGTTAGAGGAGAACATAAACAGCCCGGCGAGTTTAGAAAAAGTCAGAACTGGATAGGTGGCGCATCTATTAATGATGCTGTTTTTATTCCGCCCATACATACAAGCATAGGTGATTTAATGAGCGATTTAGAAAAATTCACTCATAATCAAGATTTCTATTTCCCTGACTTACTCAAAATAGGCATAATTCATTATCAATTTAAAACCATACATCCTTTTTTAGATGGTAATGGTCGAGTGGGTAGATTGCTCATAACCTTATATCTGGTAAACAAGAATATTCTTAAAAAACCGGTGTTGTACTTATCAGATTTTTTTGAAAATAACAAGACCACGTATTATGACAATTTAATGCGTGTTAGGACTCACGATGATATTAAACAATGGCTCAAATTTTTTTTAGTTGGTGTAATAGAGACAGCCAAAAAAGCTGTTAACACCTTTGATGAAATATTGAAATTGAAAAAACATTCAGAATTAAGTATCCAAACCCTCGGCCCCAGAGCAAATAACGCACAAAAAATATTAGAATATTTGCTAAAACGGCCAATAGTCGATGCTAAAAAAATTGTTGAAATAACCGGAGTATCAAACAGAACATCTTATAACTTAATTAACGATTTATTAGAAATAGGAATACTTAACGAAATAACAGGAGGTCAGAGAGGCAAGGCGTATACATTTAAAAAATATTTAAATCTATTCAAGTAGTATTTGATCACAACATTAAAATCTATTGATGCCAGACTTATTTAAGTTAACATTGAAAAAAATTAAAAAGAGTAATAAAAATCATTCCCGCTGTTTTTGAAGATTGAAGCGGTTGTTTATTTTAACCAGCTCAGGACTACTCCAACAGCATTTTCTAAGGTCATTTCATCGTCTTAGCAATATCATTCTCAAAGTGGCAAAGTTCACATCGGCTTCATTTCGGCTACACTCAATGCGCAGCACGTGGTATCCCGAAATTCCGGGATTCGCCCAAAAACATTAATTCAAAAACAAAAAATCCTACTCAGATTAATGAATAGGATTTAGATTTTCGTTGGCCTATGCTTCGACAGGCTATTAGTTTTGTTTTTGTAATTTTAATTGAAGTTTAATCAATGAGATTACTGATCAACCAGAGGAGATAGGTGACCTAATTCGACTTTTAAGTTTCTAGACTTTACCTGAGCATCAGTCC
>CAJXVZ010000017.1 GCA_913062845.1 uncultured Psychroflexus sp. | reverse complement strand
CAATTGAGAGTCTTTATAAAGACTGGCAAGGCACAATTTAAATTTCTTATATAATTTTCTTTAATATTTATTTAATTGCCTTTAATCCTTATCAACAATTCTCTCATTAATTTCTTACCATCACGAGTCGATTTTTCAACTTCTGTAAAAGTAACTTCACCAGACTCGTCAACATCAATTCTATATTGAAATACAAAGTCCTGAGAACCTTTTTCCATGTTCAACAGGCCAAATCTCAAGTCGTTAAAATACAACACATTATCCTTTTCAATAATGCTAAACCAGCCTTTTGAAATCTTGATCATGCGTTTGACCTTTTCATTATTGACCAAATCTCCGAGTAAATGATGATTTTTAGAATAGGCTATGAAGTCTATTGGCTTGGAGTCGAAAAATGAGTAGTCTCCCAGTAAGAAGTAATCTTTGGTCTCAACATTAGCATTCCATAAAACCGTATTGAGAGCAGATGGTCTGGTGTCTATGTTGTTATAAACGATATTTTGATTGGCGAGAGCTTTTTCGAAATTACTAAACGCAGAGTACTTCAAAATAAAGGTCAACGCCAGGTAAGCTGTGCTTAGAGTTAAACCTATACCATTATATAATCTTCTTTTAGTACTGTTTCTCTTCTGGAACATAGTAGCTATCAAAAAGACCAAAAATGGAATGGTGTATATCGGGTCAATAACAAAAATGGTTTTGAACGCAAGCCTCAGGTCAAAAGGCCAGAATAATTGTGTACCCCATGTGGTATGAGCATCAAGAAGAGGATGCGTTATAAATACCCAGAAGAAAAACCATGCCCACTGTTTTTTATTTTTGTAAGACTCGTAACGTGTCACTAACCAGCTGAATAAAGGGGCCATCAAAACGGAGAAAACAATGGAATGTGTAAAACCACGATGAATCTCCAGAGCAGTCACTGTATCAGTAAAGTGAGAGGCCAAAACGTCCAGATCAGGAATAGTTCCACCAATAGCACCGTAAAGCATTGCTTTATTGCCGATCTTTCGGCCAAGTACAACTTCTCCAATACTTGCGCCTAATACGATTTGGGTTAGTGAATCCATTATAGATATTGAAATGAAACTGGTATATACTAAAAAACCATCTCTAGCGAGAGATGGTTAAATATATAAATAAGTGTTAGAAGTAATTAATCTACTTCTATTTCTTCCTCAGTATTATCTATAAGTACCTGACCTCTGTAGTACAATTTACCTTCGTGCCAATGCGCTCTGTGGTATAAATGTGGTTCCCCGGTAGTAGGATCCATAGCTATCTGAGGCATTTCGGCCTTGATATGTGTCCTTCTTTTATCTCTACGTGTTTTCGAGGTTTTTCTCTTTGGATGTGCCATAACTCAATCTTTAAGTAATTTTTTTAATTTATTCCAACGTGGGTCGGTAGTTTCCTTTTCTTTTTTATTGTCTTTATCTACGCTGTGATGAATTAACTTTTTTAGTATTTCAGAATCCAGTGTACCATCTTCTACACCAGGATGTATTCTTTTAGAAGGCATTGCCAGTAAAACACTTTCATAAATGAATTGTTCGATTTGAAATTCATAATCACCTCTTGGAATAATGATTAGTTTTTCATCAACTTCTTCAAATTCATCTCCAAACTTAACCAGTATCGATATGGTGTTTTCAATGGGTAAATCGAAGGGTTCAAGCGTTAAATCACATTCAACACCTACAATACCCTTAATGTGAAAATCAAACTCTAACTGAGTCTTCTTTTTGTTTAAATGAACATCAACGTCAATATCAGATTTCTGAAATTCATTATAGTCAAATTCATCAAAGAACGCATTATCTATATGATAATCAAAATGATGTAAACCTTCCTTTAAGCCAATAAATTTTATGGCATAATTCTCAAATTTCGTCTCCATCACATCAATTTTGAGCCTGCAAATATAAAAAAAATTTAGAAACTAAAAGCTTATTGAAATTAATTTTTGATCCGTGCTGAGCCTGTTTTTAACGGATTGCTATTCAGTTCTTTATATTCTTCCCGGTTTCTGTGTATTCTTATTGCGGCAAATACGGCCTTTATAAAAGAACTTGGGTTTGCCTCATTCTTACCGGCGATATCAAAACCTGTACCGTGGTCAGGAGAGGTTCTTACGTAATTAAGGCCTGCGGTAAAATTTACTCCTTCACCAAAAGAAAGCGTCTTGAATGGTATTAAGCCCTGGTCATGATAAGCGGCAATAATAGCATCAAAGTTCTTATAATTTTTGGTCCCAAAAAAGCTGTCGGCAGCATATGGCCCAAAAACATAAGATCCCTTTTGATTGATCTCGGCTAATGTAGGTCTTATGATTTCATCATCTTCTTTGCCAATAACACCATCATCTCCGGTATGAGGGTTTATACCGAGTACTGCGATTTTAGGGACATTGATTTTAAAATCTTGCTGTAAGGAATTTTTGATGGTTTTAATTTTCTGCTTTATTAATTCCGGTGTTATTTTGCTGGAAATATCTTTAAGTGGAACGTGATCTGTAAGTAAACCAACTTTTATATTTTCTGAAACCATAAACATAAGCGCGTTACCACCAAGTTCCTGTTCCAGAAAATCTGTATGGCCTGGAAAATTGAAGTCTTCTGCCTGAATATTCTTTTTGTGAATTGGAGCTGTAACCAATACATCTATTTGTTCTTCTTTTAATGCTTTTGTTGCAGCCCTTAATGATTTTATTGAAAAAACACCTGAAGCCTGATGCTCTACGCCGAATTCAATTTTTGGATTGTTCTTCCAGGTATTTACAACATTTATTTTCCCTGGAATCGCCTTATCTGCATCAGAAATGCCTTGAAATTTCATATTAAGATTAAAATGTCTTTTAAGGAAAGACAACATTTTGGTGTGTGCAAAAATCACTGGTGTACAACATTCAAGCATCCGGTCATCACTAAAGGCTTTCAGGACTATTTCAGGACCTATTCCGTTGATGTCTCCAATACTGACGCCAACAATAGGCAAATCGTCTTTTTTTCTGTCTCTTGGCATAATCTTTTTTAGTTTTAGCTAAATAAATGTGATATTTTGGCTTTTGCAAATATCAAAGGCTTATTTCAACTAAATTTGCAGCAAAGATAATTAAATAAATTCGCAATATGTTTACAGGTATTATTGAAGAAATAGCAGAAGTAATTAATATTGAAAGGGATAAAACCAATATTCACTTTGATATAAAATCTTTACTTGTAAATGAACTCAAAGTAGACCAAAGTATATCTCACAACGGTGTTTGCCTTACAGTTGTTTCAACTGATATAGATAATAAATCCTACAGAGTAACAGCAATTGACGAAACTTTGCAAAAAACCAATCTTGGTGATCTTAAAGTTGGTAGCAAGATCAATCTTGAACGAGGGGCAAAACTCAATGCCAGACTGGATGGACATATCGTACAGGGTCACGTAGACCAAACTGCAACCTGCATAAAAGCTGAAGAAAATGATGGCAGCTGGACTTATAGATTTGAATACGATTCAAAACAACAAAACGTGACTATTGAAAAAGGCTCAATCACGATTAATGGTGTGAGCTTAACTGTTGTTGACAGTGATATCAGCGCCTTCAGTGTAGCTATTATTCCTTATACTTTTGAACATACTACATTTAAATACCTCCAAAAAGGGGATAAGGTCAATCTGGAGTTTGATGTGATCGGAAAATATGTGAAACGACTGATGGAGGTCAGGGCTGATTGATTCTGAAAATTTTATTCAGAGACTCAGTTAAATAAGTCAATTTTCTTTAAAAGGGTTACAGTAAATTTCTAAAGTGAACGTTATATAATACTTTGGTATTATGAATTAAAGTCCTTTTATCAATTCACAAAACAGTTTCACCATATTTGGCTCTGCTTTTGCAGCTGTAGATAGTATATCTTCAACATTGACCGGCTCCAAATGGTCAGGATCACATTCGTCAGTTAAAACAGAAACCGCAACTACAGGCAGTTTGAGATGATTGGCCACAATGACTTCAGGAACTGTACTCATACCAACAGCATCAGCACCAATGGTTTTGAGATATCGGTATTCTGCTCTTGTTTCCAATTGTGGGCCTAATACTGAAGCGTAAACGCCTTTATGGAGTTTGATCTTTTCGGTTTGGGCAATGTCTTCAAGTTTTTGGCTCATGCCCTTGTCATAAGGACAACTCATATCAACGAAAATATTTCCAAGCTTCGAGACTCCCTTATAAGCCAATGGCGAACCGCCTAAAAGGTTAATGTGGTCATCGATAAGCATGAGTTCCCCTTTTTTAAAATTGAGGTTGATGGCGCCGGCAGCGTTAGAAACCAATAGTTTTTTTACACCCAATCGGTACATGATTCTTACAGGAAAGGTGACGTCCAATAAATCATAGCCTTCATATAGATGAAAACGTCCTTGCATAATAACGGCGGTTTTACCTTCAATTTTTCCGTAAATGAGCTTTCCTTTATGAAATTCAACGGTTGCTGTGGGGAAATTTGGTATGTGGTTATAACTGACTTCCTGGATGACATCGACTTTCTCTAGTAATTGACCTAAACCGGTGCCAAGTATAATGCCTATTTCTGGCTTATCAAACCCTTTTTCTATGAGGTATTCCGTCGTTTCTTGAATATATTTCATGTTTTGATTCTTGTGGAACAAGACAACAAATCTAAATATTTAATTGGGTTTTTTGTAAAATCTATATTAAATCTAATGCCTATTTGAAGTCCGGTAGTGTTCTGAAATTGTCCAGTAACATGGTCCAGTCATAGGTTTTGAACTCCAGATCTTCAGGTTTCTCCGGCGTGACATCATATTGTCTTAAAATCTTTTTGACTTCATCTAAACCACCAAAATCACCTCTGAACCATGAGAATAACACTACTGTTTCAGCAGTCTTGGTCTCAGCTATGTAATTGGTTTGTTCTTTTAGGTAGGATTTGGTCATGAAATCTAGCTGTTTATCGATAAACTTGTCATCATAAATGGCTACCGGTGGACAACTCTTTGCGCCACAATTCAGAGCAAAATGTATTCTCCAGTCAATATTCTCAACCCTTAGTTTGCGTTCCCATTCTGGCCTGAAAATCTTCTTGACATAACCCATTGATATTTTGGACATCGAACTTCTGATGATACCATGCTCGATATCATCAAAGGATAATTTTTCACCTGCAATATTCACACGTTCTGTTTTAAAAAAGTTGCTCCTGTTGTCATCAGTATATTGCTCAGGATTTTCTTTCAGAGATATCTGAATGAAAGCGTTGTAGATATTGATCCAAAATGCAAGTTTTTGCTCATCAGTCTTTAATTGTTCAGCCAGATCTTCTAATTGACTGGCTTCAAGTTGTTTGATCTCAGGTTGAAAATTCTTTTCATTCTTCACTTTTTCCAGCAGATTTTGAGATAGATCTATATAATCAAAGCTTTGTTGAGCATATGTGAAAAATATGCATAATAACAGGGTTATATTCAGTATAGTTCTCATAATAATCTGTAGTTTAGTGCTATGTTAAGTATCATTATTCCAATTTACAACGAATCAAAAAATCTACCGATACAATTAACGTTTTTAGACCGACAGGCAGATTTGCATCCCATTGAAATCATTCTTTCTAACAGTATAGATACGACAGATAACAGTGCAGAGATCAGTAAAAGCTACAAAAATGTACAATTTTATGATAGTTTTACAAAAGGACGGGCCAAACAGATGAATTTTGGAGCTTCTATGGCTAAGGGCGATATCTTGATGTTTTTGCATTGTGATGTGCAACTTCCCGAGGATTTTTATGAGCAGGTCACCTTAGCAGTCAAAGAAGGTTACAAGATGGGATTTTTTGCCTATCGCTTTGATCGGAGTACTTTTATGTTGAATCTGAACAGTTATTTTACAAAAAATGATAGTCTTTTTGCCGGTGCAGGAGACCAATGCCAGTTTTTTGAAGCCAATACCTTTGAAGAATTGGGTGGTTTTGATGAAGACTACTGCATTATGGAGGACTTTGAAATTATGGATAGGGTCAGAAAACAAAAAATTCCGTTTAAGATCATACAAAGCAGGGCCACTGTAAGCGCCCGAAAATATGACCATTCTACCTGGCTTGAGGTAAACCTGATCAATGGCTATGTTTTCCTGCTTTATAAGCTTGGTATAAAACCATTAAAACTCAGAAAAATTTATAAAGGCTTTTTAAGAGAAGGGGTTTAGTTTGCGTCCCGAAACAATATGTTTTTAAGTTCTGCATGCCTTAGGGCATCCTCCTTATAATCAATGTCATTTTTCTCATCCAAAAGCATCACCGACTTATGTTTTAGTTTTTCTAAAGTTTGTTTTAAAACTTTGGAAGTACTCCATTCCACATCTTCAAACACTTCAGGAATAAAATGATTCATACCCAATAAGTAGTAACCACCATCTTCAGCAGGTCCGATCACCACATCATGATGGTCTAAATGTTCAAAGGCCTTTTCAATCAGGTTTGTATCTATATCAAGCAAATCCGTACCCATGATCACCACTTTTTCAAATTCATTTTTGAAATTTATAAAAAATGCATGGTTCATTTTATTTCCAAGGTCACCATCTGCTTGCGTGTATTTTTTGAAAACCTTACCGTTCCAGATGTCTTTTTTTTCAATACTGTTGGTGTACCAAACCTGTTTTTCAGCATTGACCTGTGAAGAGATTTCTGCTGAATGAAGGAGTAAATGTTTATAAACTTCTAAGGCTTTTTCATCACCAACGCTTTTGGCCAATCGGGTTTTAACTTTTCCTAATTCAGGCTTTCGGGTAAAAATGATGAGGGCATTTTTAGGCATTAATAGACTTTTTTTCCTTTCGTGATGAATTGAGACCAGCGCTTATTGTAAGTATGGATGAAGTCTGTTTGTTTTCCATTAGCATATAGGGGTAGTCCCTTATTTGTCCATAAAAAGATACCACCATATAAATTTTTAATGTCAGTGAATCCGAGATTTTTCAATTCTTCTCCAATTTTTTCAGACCTTACACCAACCGAACAGTAAATTATGATTTCCGCATTTTTATCAAATTTTTCAACTCTGGATTTTTCAAAAGATTTGTACCCAACCCAAACGGCTTTTTTTAAATGACTTACCTTATATTCTTCTTTTGACCTTGTATCCAGTAGAATGATATTTTGATTATTAGATATTTTAGATTCGAGTTCATCAACTGAAATGTAAGGAACAGTTCCGGAATTGTACTTCGATAGCGTTTCATCTATAGATTTTTGACCTAAAGCCAGAATAGTTGATATAAAAAATACCAACAGAAATGTTGAATGCTTTAAGTTAAGCCGCTTTATCCTTTCATTAATTTTGGTAATACTAGCTTTAGAATTACTATTACGGGTTAAGCAAGACATCAGTTTAAATATTATTAAAGATTGTTTTTATGTTGTCGTTCCTCCGCAACTGCTTCCTGCTCCGGCAGTACAGCCATAGCAGTGCTGATGAATTCTGATATTCCTCTTTTGTAAGGCTTCCAAATCAAAATCTTTGATATGATTTTTTTCGGTTTCAATTTTCATACACAGCATTTGATTGAAGTCACAATCGTAAAGCCAGCCATCCCAACTCACGGAGAGTGTATTTCGGCACATAACATTCTGAACAGCTATGGGATTGTATGCCTCAACCAAATTATACATATAATCCTCATAATTTTCGGAGGCAATCAGGTAATCTAAAAATCTTGATATTGGCAAATTTGTAATAGCTAACAAATTGTTGAAATGAATGTCAAAATCATCTTTCAGAGCTTTTTTAAAGTCCTTTTCTAAACTTGCCTGATTGCCTGGCATAAATGCTCCAGAAGGATTGTAAACCAAATCTAATTTTAATCCGCTATCCTGCATACCGTAGCCGACTTTATTTAAGTCTTTTAAGGCTTCAATTGAAGCATTAAAAACACCTTCACCGCGCTGTTTGTCTGTTTTGCCCTTGGTCCAGTGAGGTAATGAAGATACGACATGAATGCCGTGTTTCTTAAAAAAATCCGGTAGTTCTGCATATTTCTTATTAGCCTTAATAATGGTTAGATTTGATCTAACTATAATATCATCAATACCAACTTTTGAAGCTTCTTCTACAAACCACCTAAAATTCGGATTCATTTCAGGAGCACCACCGGTTAAATCCAAAGTATGGGCACCACTTTCTTTAATGACATCCAGGCAATGCTGCATTGTCTCTCGGGTCATGATTTCCTGTCGGTCAGGTCCTGCATCTACATGACAATGCGAACAGACCTGATTACACATATAACCTAAGTTGATTTGAAAAATTTCAAGTTTTTTAGGTTTTAAAGGTAAAAATCCATCCTTTTCAATTTTTGCTTTAAAAGTTGGTAATTCACCACTTTTAAAAATACCATTTGACAAATACTCTAACTGATGATCTGCCTGTGCCAGCAAACTCTTTCTTCGCTTAAGTGATTTAAGATTTAGTTTTGTCATAAATTATCCGTCAAGTTTTTTTACTTTATTCATCATCATTGTACTGTGAACCAGTGCTGCTCCACTTTTAATGGCAGCACCCACGTGTACAGCTTCCATCATTTCTTCACGGGTAACACCGCGTTGTAAAGTGTCTTGTGTATAAGCATCTATGCAATAAGGACATTGCTCTGTGTGAGCTACTGCCAACGCGATGAGTGCCTTTTCCCTCTCAGTTAAAGCACCATCTTTAAAAACACTAGTGTAGTATTCGAAAAATTTATCTCCAAGCTCTTTTTGAAAATCTGTTATGTTTCCAAATTTTTTGAGATCTTTTGGGTTGTAATAAGAATTGTCCATAAAGTATATTTTTGATTGCTTTCAAATATATACCAAATGAAATAGCCTTTGGTTTACTTTTTGAAAAATTTATTAGCGTCCTGGTTTTAAAACCAATGCATTTGGAAAGTCTTTTCTTATGGCTTCATAAGCCTTGTCAGCATATAATCTTGTTCTGAACATCCCAACCCAAACCTTGTAATTAGGTGTTTCGTATTTTATAGTAGCCTCGTAATTGTGATTTTTAGAATCATAGTCTTTCTTTACTTCTTCAGCCCCATCAATTCTACCTGAAAACAATTGAATAGTATAAAATGACTTGAGATCATTATTATTGATCATTTCCTTCTTTAAAAGCAATAGGGAATCTATTTTTGTTACATTGGCCTCAGTAACCTGCCCATGACAAAGTATTGACAATTGTACAAATAATAATATAAATGTTGTTTTAATTATTTTCATAAAAATGGAGTATAATGCAAATCTATGATATTTATCCTGATGTTCAAATCTTGTTATTTAGAAAGATTTTAAATTAGCTTTTAACAAATGTCAGTATGACTAAAATCATTGTAATATCTTATTTTTGCGAACAAAATATCTGAACCTTATGTTCATTTAAAATTATAATTTTACAAATATGAAAAAGGTAATTTTAAGACCTTCACTTTTTGCATTTTTATTCTTCTTTTTGTTTACTGGTTTTCTTTTTTCGCAAGAAACTGAAGCCGAAACTCCAGCTGAAACTGAAGCAGCAGTAGAATCGCCAGTACCCGGTGGTGATCCGGCAAAAGGAAAAGAATTATTCAATTCTTTATGCGCGGCTTGTCACAAGCCTTATGAAAGAGCTGTTGGTCCTGCTTTGCATGGTGTAGTGAATAAGTATGATGGGGATTTTGAGTGGTTGTACAGTTGGATTAGAAATTCGCAGGCGCTAATTAAGTCAGGTGATTCAAGAGCAGTTGCAATCTATGAGGAATACAATCAGGTTGCGATGAATGCCTTTCCTCAATTGAGTGATCAGGACATTGATAACATTTTGGCTTATGTAGAACAGCCAAAACCTGAGCCGCCAAAACCCGTTGAAACTGACGTTGCAGCTGCCGGAGGTGGCGGAGGTGGTGTTTCGACCGATCTCATTTTAGCTATATTGTCGTTTGTATTATTATTGCTTGCAGTAACATTATACCTCGTCAATAAAACATTAAACCGTTTTGCAGAAGCCAACGGTGTGCAATTAAAAGCTAAAGAACAAAAACAAACAAAACCCCTTTGGAAAGCTTATGCAGAAAACGGATTCCTTGTTTTAATTACAGTCATAGTTTTCTTGCTGGGTACAGGATGGTTTGGTTATGGATACCTTATGCAGGTTGGTGTGGATCAGGGATATGAACCACTTCAGCCTATACATTATTCCCATAGAATACACGCTGGTGAAAACAAGATAGAATGTAAGTATTGTCATTCCTCAGCCAGAGTTTCAAAGCATTCAGGTATTCCATCTTTGAATGTTTGTATGAATTGTCATAAGCAAATCGCTGAGGTTGCACCGGAAACCCAGGCTAAAGGAGAGCAGGAATTTGGCGTAGATTACAATGCTGAAATCGCTAAACTTTACGAAGCTGTAGGCTGGGACAAAACGACCCAGTCATATACCGGAGAATCTAAGCCTGTTAAGTGGATTAGACTGCATAATCTGCCTGATTTGGCATATTTTAATCACTCACAGCACGTTACCGTCGGACAAATAGAGTGTCAGACTTGTCACGGCCCGGTTGAGGAAATGGAGATTATGTATCAGCATGCTCCGCTAACTATGGGTTGGTGTATAAACTGTCACAGAGAAACAAATGTCAAAGTTAAAGACAATGGCTACTACACTAAAATTCACGAAGAGTTATCTAAAAAGTATAACGTAGAGGAGTTTACCGCCGCGGATATGGGTGGTATTGAGTGTGGAAAGTGTCATTATTAATCAATACTAGAAATACATAATAATATATGTCTTCAAATAAAAAATACTGGAAAAACCTCGAGGAACTTAATGAGAACAGTTCAGTTCTTCAAGATATTGAGGCTAAAGAATTTACAGAAGATTTACCAAGTAAAGCCGACATAAGAGAGGAAAATGCTCAAGACGATTCAGGTACAAGTCGTAGAGACTTTTTAAAGTACGTTGGCTTTAGTACGGCTGCCGCAACTTTAGCTGCCTGTGAAGGTCCTGTGATTAGGTCTGTACCTTACGTCTTTCAGCCGGAAAGAATAGTTCCAGGTGTTGCGGAATATTACGCAACTACCCTTGCAGACGGATTTGATTTTTCAAGTGTTTTAGTAAAAGTAAGAGAGGGCCGTCCTATCAAAATAGAATGGAATGATAAGTCGAAAGCTAAAGCTGCCTCGGGAGCACGGGTGCATGCTTCAGTTTTGTCTTTGTACGATACAAAAAGATTGCAAAATCCAACTATAGATGGTGCTGATGTTACATGGAAGACTTTTGATGATGCTGTAACTGAAAAACTGGAAACTTTAGGTGATAAGTCGATTGTGTTTTTGACGCAAACATTTGCCAGTCCCAGTACATTAAAGGTAATACAAGACTTTAAAGCTAAATATCCAACCTCAAAACATATTATTTATGATGCGGTCTCAGAACACAGTTCATTAGAGGCGTTCAAAGCCATGTATGGGGTAAGAGCTTTACCTAACTACGATTTCTCAGGAGCACATGCGATTGTGTCTGTAGGAGCAGATATTTTAGGTGATTGGCAAGGTGGTGGATTTGATGCATCATACGCCAAGAGTAGAGTCCCACAGAATGGTAAAATGTCTAAACACATACAGTTTGAGGCAAATCTTACAACCACCGGAGCAAATGCAGATAAGAGAGTTCCTGTAAAACCAAGTAGTCAAATTCAGGTATTGCTTGAAATCTATAAACAAGTCACCGGAGATTCCACTGTGTCTTCAAAGCTTGAAGGCGGATTGAAAAATGAAGTGAACAAGGCTGTAAAGCATCTTAAAAAGGCTGGAACCAAAGCGGTTTTTGTAACTGGAATACAGAATAAGGCTGCTCAATACCTTGCTCTGGCGATAAACGATGCTTTATCGTCTAAGGTTGTTGATGTAGATAATTACAGACTTGTAAGACAAGGAAATGACGATCAGGTTATGGCCTTGCTAAAAGATATGAATGCTGGAAAAGTCGGAGCGTTATTTGTGGTTGGAGCTGATCCTGCTTATGCATTGCCAGAGGCTGATAAGTTTATTTCCGGACTCAAGAAAGTAGACTGTACAGTCAGCTTTGCAATGAAGAAAAATAAAACTGCAGCACTTTCTAAATATGTCGCGGCTACTCCTCATTATCTGGAGTCATGGGATGATGTGCAAATGACAAAGTATAATTATGCTCTGGTACAGCCAACTATTCAAAAAATATTTAATACCAGACAGTTTCAGGAATGTCTTCTCAAATGGTCAGGTTCAGATCAAAAATATTACGATTACGTAAAAGCAAATTTTTCTAATTATACAGGAGGATTATCATGGAATGTTAGTCTGCATGATGGGGTTTTTGAAGTTAAAAACAATGATGCTGCATTAACTGAAAATGAATCAACAGAAGCCTCCTCTATGTCTGCATCTCAGATGGCATCTGATTTGTCGAGAATGCAAATGAAAGGTGATTTTGAATTGACATTATATACCAAGATAGCTATGGGTGATGGTAAGAACGCCAACAACCCATGGTTGCAGGAATTCCCTGATCCTATTACCAGAAATACCTGGGATAATTATATCACCATTTCTAAAAAGGATGCCGATAATCTGGGTATTGAAAACAGGGTAACTTCAAAAGGTGCTATTGACGGTGATTTAGTAAATATCACACTTGGGAATACAACTGTGGAAAATGTTCCTGTAATGGTTCAGCCAGGTCAGGCTCAGGGTTCTATTGGTTTAGCCTTAGGGTATGGTCAGATAGAAGGCCTTCAGGAAGAAATGAAAGTTGGTAAAAATGCTTATCCGCTTTATCAGAATTTCAGTAATCTGCAGGGTGTTTCAATTGAAAAAGTTGATGGAAACCACGAGTTTGCCAGTTTACAGCTTCAAAATACAATGGCTGGTCGTAAAGACATCATTGTAGAAACAACGCTGGCAGAATATGTTAATAACAATAAGGAAGAATGGAACCCAACACCGGTATTTTCTAAAGACCACGTAGAGTATCCATTTGATTCTCCAAAAGTAGATCTTTGGCAGGAATTTGATCGTTCAATAGGTCATCACTTTAATCTGTCAATAGACCTGAATTCATGTACAGGTTGTGGTGCGTGTGTAATAGCGTGTCATTCAGAAAATAATGTGCCTGTTGTAGGTAAACAGGAAGTCAGGAACAACAGAAATATGCATTGGCTAAGAATAGACAGGTACTATTCTGCCGGTGACACTTTTAAAGAAGAGCAGGAAAGATATAAGACCGATGGTGCTTTGGATCATCATCGAAATGTAGAAGTAGAGTCTTTTGATAATCCACAGGTGGCATTTCAGCCCGTTATGTGTCAGCATTGTAACCATGCGCCATGTGAAACTGTTTGTCCAGTTGGGGCAATTGGTCACGGACGTCAGGGACAAAACCAGATGACCTATAACAGATGTATTGGTACACGTTACTGCGGAAATAACTGTCCATACAAAGTAAGACGTTTCAACTGGTTTAGATACAATAAAAACGATGAGTTTGATTATCACATGAATAATGACCTCGGAAGAATGGTACTCAATCCGGATGTAACTGTACGTTCAAGAGGTGTTATGGAAAAATGCTCTATGTGTATCCAAATGACGCAGAAAGCCATATTAGATGCGAAAAGAGACGGAAGGCCAGTAAAAGACGAAGAATTCCAGACGGCTTGTAGCAATGCATGTGATAGTGGCGCACTTGTCTTTGGTGATAAGAATGATAAATCAAGTGTGGTATACGAAAAACTAAATGACGATAGAAAATTCTATTTATTAGGTTATTTAGGTGTAGAACCAAATGTTTTCTACCAAACTAAGATTACAAATACAGAAGAAGTTTAAACAAATTAATTAGAATATATATTATGTCTCATTACGAAGCTCCCATTAGAAAACCGCTTGTAACCGGGAATAAAACATATCATCAAGTTACAGAAGACATTGTTAGGCCTATCGAAGGCAGAGCAAACAAGACTTGGTGGATTGTTTTTTCTATTGCATTAGTTGCATTTTTATGGGGATTAGGTTGTATCATCTACACTATATCTACCGGTATAGGTGTTTGGGGTCTCAACAACACCATTGAGTGGGCCTGGGATATCACAAACTTTGTGTGGTGGGTTGGTATAGGTCACGCAGGTACGCTTATTTCAGCTGTACTTTTATTATTCAGACAGCGCTGGCGTATGGCGGTAAACCGTTCAGCGGAAGCTATGACTATTTTTGCTGTTGTTCAGGCTGGTCTTTTCCCAATTATTCACATGGGTCGTCCATGGTTAGCTTACTGGGTGCTTCCTATTCCTAATCAATTCGGCTCGCTTTGGGTAAACTTTAATTCGCCCTTGTTATGGGATGTTTTTGCGATATCAACTTATCTTTCGGTTTCGTTAGTTTTTTGGTATACCGGATTATTACCTGACTTTGCAATGATAAGAGACAGAGCGAAACTGCCGTTCCAGAAGAAAATTTATGGTATTCTTTCGTTCGGTTGGAGTGGAAGAGCTAAGGACTGGCAGAGATTTGAAGAGGTATCTTTGGTACTTGCCGGTTTAGCAACGCCTCTTGTATTATCGGTACATACCATTGTATCTTTTGACTTCGCGACGTCGGTAGTTCCGGGTTGGCACAGTACAATATTCCCGCCTTATTTCGTTGCGGGTGCTATATTTTCAGGTTTTGCCATGGTGCAAACGCTACTTATTATAATGAGGAAAGTATCCAACTTAGAAGATTACATTACAGTAGATCACATTGAACTGATGAATAAAGTTATTATCGTGACTGGCGGTATTGTAGGAGGTGCTTACATTATTGAATACTTCATTGCCTGGTATTCCGGTAGTGCTTATGAAGATTATACTTATTTGTCTTTCGGTGCTGCAACAGGCCCTTATTGGTGGGCATTTTGGGCACTTATATTTTGTAATATGATTGCTCCAATTACATTGTGGTGGAAGAAGTTGAGAAGAAATATTATGTGGACATTCATTCTTTCCATCATAATCAACATTGGTATGTGGTTTGAAAGATTTGATATCATTGTTTTGTGTTTAAGTAAAGGCAGAACACCATCTACGTGGGCTATGTTCTCGCCAACCTTTGTCGATGTTGGCATATTTATCGGTACAATTGGATTTTTCTTTGTATTATTCTTATTGTATTCAAGAAGTTTCCCTGTTATCGCTCAGGCGGAAGTGAAAAGTATCCTAAAGCTTTCCGGTGACCGTTACAAGTCCATGAGAGCAGAACACGGTGATGATGTTCAGTTGTACGAATTACCTAAGCAACAGCCGCTTCCTGATTTTGATAAACTGATAGAGGAGCTGGAAAATAAAAATGAAGAAGTTGCTGAAGATGGTGGTTTGGTGGAAACACTCATCCTAAATATTGGAAAGGCCTCCAATGATGTTGCTGATGACTTAAAGAAACTGACAGGAGTAGGACCAGCACTCGAGCAAAAATTAAATCAGGTTGGAGTCTATACATACAATCAAATTGTAAAAATGACAGAAAAAGAATATCATATACTTGATCAGTTAATTTCAAAATTTCCAAAGACGCAAGCAAGATTTTGGTCTGGAGAAGCTAACTTACTTAATAAAAACTAATTATGGCAGATTATAAATTATTAGCTGTATACGAAGATGATGACCATTTAGTCAAAGCTGTTAAAGAGACAAAGGCTAAAAAGCATCATATAGATGAGGTCTATACACCTTTTCCGGTTCACGGTCTTGACAAAGTTATGGGTTTAAATCATACGAGAATCGCAATAGCTTCTTTTATGTATGGCGTGCTTGGATTGTCTGTGGCTGTCTGGATGATGAACTTCATGATGATTGACGACTGGCCTAGAAACATAGGTGGAAAGCCAAGCTTTACTTTTTTTCAGAATATGCCGGCTTTTGTACCAATTATGTTTGAGCTTACAGTATTTTTTGCAGCTCACCTTATGGTTATAACTTTTTATATGAGATCAAAGATCTGGCCTTTTAAAAAAGCAGAAAATCCGGATCCAAGAACGACAGACGATCATTTCATTATGGAGGTTAGCGCCGCCAAAGATAATATTCAATCAGTTGCTGAATTTTTACATTCAACAGGAGCAAAAGAAGTTTCCTTAAAACAATCTTAGGTTTATGAAATATACAAACGCATTATTTATAGTATTAATTTTAGGTCTGGTCTCATGCGCAGACAAAGATGACCCAAATTATCAATACTTCCCGGATATGTACGAATCTTTAGCGTACGAAACCTACGCTGAGGCTGAAATATTCGGACAAATTAACGATGGAAATAATCAGGAGGCTATGATTCCTGTCGAAGGTTCTATTTCCAGAGGTTGGATGCCTTACGAGTATGAAGACAATACTGAAGGTTATGAAGCTGCCAAAGCTGAACTCAAGAATACACTTGCCTACACTGAAGAGAACTTAGCGAAGGGTAAAGAGTTGTATGATATTTATTGTGCTACCTGTCATGGTAAAAAAGGTAATGGAAAAGGTTGGCTTGTACAACAGGAAAAGATCCTGGGTGTACCATCTTATGACGATGCCGGTAGAGCAATAACAGAAGGCAGTGTTTACCACGTTATGTATTGGGGTATCAATACCATGGGTTCTTATGCTTCACAAATGAGTGAAAAGGAGCTATGGCAGGTTGACCATTACGTGATGAAACTTAAGGCCGAACTTGAAGGAAAACCAGTTAGAGCACTCGAAAATGATCCTCAAATACAGGAAATGCCTGAAAGTCTTGCTGATGCTTCAACAGCAGAAGAGGGATCTGAAATGGCAAGTGCAGAATAATCAAAAATAAAAAGATATATTACCATGTATAAAATGTCCAACAAACTACGCTTATTCTCTTTCATACTTATGGTTGTAGGTATTTTAGGTATAGGCTATGGATTTTTACAAGCTCCAGGCAATGAGGCTGAAGCAAAAGAAATGTTAGCAAGTCATTCCGATCATCATGGAGAAGAGCATGCAGGTACTGCATCTCATGATGAAGCTCACAGCGAAGCTGAAGAAGCCGAACACGTAGAACACGCCTTTCATCAGATGGCCAACAGACCATGGTCTGCATTTATGGTGCCTATGCTGTTCTTCTTTTTCATATCTGTTGGAGCCTTAGTTTTTTATACTATTCAAAATGTTTCCCAGGCAGGCTGGTCCCCATTATTGTTTAGAGTGATGCAAGGTATTTCAAACTATATGTTACCAGGGGCTATTATTGTGTTCTTCTTTATGCTTCTGTCTACTTTCCATTTGAATCACATCTACGTATGGATGGATGCTGACACTGTAGCTACTGATGAGGTCATTCAGGAGAAAACACCTTACCTTAATATTGTATTCTTTTTAATAAGATCTGTAGTAATTTTGGGCGCGTGGTTGTTTTTCAGACACAAATTGGTATCAAATTCTGTAAAACAGGATGAAGAACTCAATCTGAGTCTCTACAAAAAGAATCTTAAGCTTTCTATAGGCTTTTTATTATTGTTCATATTTTCAGAGGCAGTACTTTCCTGGGATTATATGATGAGTATTGATCCACACTGGTACAGTACATTATTTCCATGGTTTGTTTTTGCGAGTATGTTTGTTTCTGCGATCACAACTATTGCTCTTGTAAGTATTTATCTTAAATCAAGAGGATACTTACAGCAGGTAAACGACAGCCATATACATGATTTGGCCAAATTTATGTTCGGGATAAGTATATTCTGGACTTATCTGTGGTTTTCGCAGTTCATGTTAATATGGTATGCCAATATGCCAGAGGAAGCCGTTTACTTCGTCTCAAGGATAGAAAACTATAAATTGATGTTCTTTGGAACTACAGCAATCAATTTCGTTGGACCGCTATTAATTCTTATGAATTCAGATTTCAAACGCGTAAACTGGATCGTTGTTCTAACCGGCATATTAATCCTGGTTGGTCACTATTTCAATTTTTTCTTGCTAATCATGCCTGGTACAGTTGGAGAATCATGGCATTTAGGTATACCTGAAATAGGTAGCCTGTTATTCTTTGCAGGTTTGTTTATTTTCTTTATATTTAGAGGTATTAGTAAGTTACCATTAGTTCCAAAACATTCCCCTTTCTTGAAAGAAAGTCAACATTATCATTATTAATTAAAAATTATAGAAAAGACTCAAATGACAGCATTTTTAGTTATAATCGTTTTAGCCTTATTAGCTATTACCTTTTGGCAAATTTCTAAAGTATATAATTTATCAAAGCCATCAGGTGATGACGGTGTTATCGCCAATGATAAGGATAACCAGAAACAAGGTAAAATCATGTTAATCTTCATGGTTTTTCTTTATGGGCTGATGATATATTCCTTTGTAAACCTAAGTAAATTCTATCTGCCTGAAGCTTCATCTGCTCATGGCTCAAGTTATGACCAGCTTATGTTCATCTCAATTGGCGTGATCATGGTCGTTCAGGTTATTACCCAGATATTATTACATTACTTTGCTTATAAATACAGAGGAAAAAAAGGAAAAAGAGCTTTGTTTTACGCGGATAACAACACCCTTGAATTTATCTGGACAGTTATCCCCGTTGTCGTACTCGCAGGATTGATTATCTATGGATTGGTTTCATGGACACAAATCATGAATCCACAACAGGATGAAGATACAATGGTTGTTGAGATCTATGCATATCAATTCGACTGGAGAGCCAGGTATGCAGGAAAAGATAACGTACTCGGAAAAGCAAACGTAAGATTTATTGAAGGTGTAAATCAACTTGGTGTTGACGAAACCGATGAGTACGGGAAAGATGATGTGATTGTAAACGAATTACATTTACCCGTGAATAAACCGGTAATCTTTAAATTCAGATCTCAGGATGTATTGCATTCGGCCTATTTTCCATTTTTTAGATCCCAGATGAACGTTGTTCCTGGAATGATTACTGAATTTGGATTTACCCCTACAACAACATCTAAAGAAATTAAAAATAGCGAATACATGCTCGAAAAAGTTAAACGTATTAACGAAATTCGCAAAGAAAGAAGTGAAGATTTAATTGCAGAAGGTAGAACAGCACTAGATGATTACGAATTTGAATACTATTTGTTATGTAATAAAATTTGTGGTGTAACACACTACAATATGCAAATGAAAATTGTTGTTGAAGAAGAAGAAGACTTCAACAAATGGATGGAAGAACAACAAACTTTTGGAGAATTATTAGCACAACAATAACATAGAAATTATTACGAAGATGTCAGCAGAAGCAATAACAGCACAACCAGAAAATCACTCAGAAGCACATGCTCATCATCACCATGAGCAGCCTTTTATAGAGAAATATATCTTTAGCACAGATCACAAGATGATCGCTAAGCAATACCTGATTACCGGTCTAATTATGGGCTTTATTGGTATTGCTATGTCACTCTTGATGAGGTTGCAGTTGGCATGGCCTGATGAAAAATTCTGGATTTTTGAAGCATTACTTGGCAAATTTGGTACAGATGGTGTGATGGATCCAAGTATATATTTGGCATTAGTTACCATACATGGTACGATCATGGTATTCTTTGTTTTGACAGCAGGATTAAGCGGTACGTTCAGTAATTTATTGATACCTCTTCAGATTGGAGCCAGAGATATGGCTTCCGGTTTTCTAAACATGTTATCTTACTGGTTATTCTTTTTGTCATCTGTTATAATGGTGTCATCATTATTCGTTGAAGCCGGCCCGGCTTCTGCAGGATGGACAGTATATCCACCTTTGAGTGCTTTACCGCAGGCTATTGGAGGCTCAGGTATGGGAATGACGCTATGGCTTGTCTCTATGACAATTTTTATTGCTTCATCTTTACTTGGATCCCTTAACTATATCGTAACTGTTTTAAATCTCAGAACAGAAGGAATGTCCATGACAAGACTTCCTCTTACAGTATGGGCATTCTTTGTTACAGCTATTATTGGTGTTGTATCTTTCCCGGTTTTATTATCAGCAGGGCTTTTGTTACTTATGGATAGAAGTTTTGGAACTTCGTTCTTCTTAAGTGATATTTACATACAAGGAGAAGTTTTAGCACATCAAGGTGGTTCACCTGTTTTATATGAGCATTTATTTTGGTTTCTTGGACACCCTGAGGTGTACATAGTTTTATTACCTGCTTTGGGGATTACATCTGAAGTTATTGCCACGAACGCACGTAAACCAATATTTGGTTATAGAGCAATGGTTGCCTCCATATTGGCAATTGCCTTTTTATCAACTGTTGTGTGGGGTCACCATATGTTTGTTTCAGGTATGAACCCATTTTTAGGATCGGTATTTACATTTACAACATTATTAATTGCAATACCATCGGCTGTTAAAGCATTCAATTACATTACGACTTTATGGAAAGGTAATTTGCAGTTCAATCCCGCGATGCTATTCTCTATAGGTTTGGTTTCCACGTTTATTACCGGTGGTCTTACGGGTATTATTCTAGGTGATAGCACACTAGATATTAATGTTCATGACACTTACTTTGTTGTAGCACACTTCCATCTGGTTATGGGTATTTCAGCACTGTACGGTTTATTTGCCGGTGTTTATCACTGGTTCCCGAAAATGTTTGGTAGAATGATGAATAAAAATCTTGGTTACGTGCATTTCTGGGTAACAGCAGTTGGTGCATACGGTGTTTTCTTTCCAATGCATTTTATAGGTATGGCAGGTTTACCAAGACGTTATTATACAAATACCGCTTTTCCATATTTTGATGACTTATCAGACACAAATGTTTTGATATCAGTATTTGCTATGGTAACCGCTGCAGCTCAAATTGTTTTTATTTACAATTTTATAAGTTCAATATTTTACGGAAAACGTGCTACACAAAATCCATGGAATTCAACTACACTGGAATGGACTGCTCCTGTTGAGCATATCCACGGTAACTGGTATGGAGAATTGCCCAAAGTGTACAGATGGTCTTACGATTACAGTAAATTGAATGCTGATGAAAGTGATTACGTTATTCCTGGACAGGACTTTATACCTCAGAACGTCCCATTAATGGAAGGTGAAGAGGAACTGAATCATTAGATGTAAATATTGAATTAATTAGAAATTAAAGCCCTTTTCATTCATTTGGAAAGGGTTTTTAGATTATACAGTAATTTTTCGTACTTTTAGAATTATATCTAAACCAATCGCTATGTGTTACTTTTTTTTATCTATTATTACCGTCCTTTTTATTTCTTGTAATAGTAACAATACGAATGAAGCAGAAAATGAAGTTAGATTAGGCGACTTTTTATTTTCGTCTGATGAAATTAAGGAAAACACAAATTTTATAATTACTTATACCGGTGAAGCTGATCTCGATGGTGGTTATTATCATCAGATTAACGGTCCTGATTTTTATCCAATGGACCTGGTATTTGAAAATAATACCGCTGAAGTAAGTATACCGGATTCGGTATCGATGGTCTCTTTTCTGTTTAAAATTGAAGGCATGCCGGATAATAACAAGGGGCAAGGATATCTGTTTAAAGTTGTTGATGCTTCAGGTAACACAGCAGCTGATTTTGAAGCCGCTAAGCAATATTACCTTATAAGGCAAGGCGCTTTTAGTGATATAAAGGGAGGAGATAAAATATTGACCTTCAATACAATTGATAAATTAGTTAACCAAAATCCTGCATACGCTGACAAGTGGTTTGATAAGCATATTGAAACGGCTAATTATGCCGGAAATGAAAAAACAGACCAGTTAGTGGAATCTTACATCTCAACATTTACTCAAAAAGATGAATTAGAGGTTTCTGACTATGAAAAGATGATCAAAGCTTACTCGGCGAACCGTAACAATAAAAAATCTGACAGTTTAAACAAGGTAGTGATTGAAAAATTTCCTGATTCTAATCTCGCAAAGGATGCATTGATAAGTGATTTTTATGAGTTGCAAACTGCTGAAGAGAAATTTGATTATTACGATAACTACCTTAATGGCTTTCAAAGACCAAACATGTCTAATGTTTATAATCAGTTGGCATTGGAATATTATAAACTTGAAGATTATCAAAAATTTGAAAGTTATGTAGATAGTATCAAGAATGTAAGAGTTAAAACCAGCTTGCTGAATAGCATTGCCTGGAGTAATGCGCAAAAAGATGAAAAGTTGGATTATATGGCTGAACTTTCAATAAAATCAGTAGACCTGGTAAAGTCAGAGAAAGTTGCCATGACTCACAAGCCGGAGTTTTATAGTCCGAGTCAATACGAAGATATGTTAACCTACTTTGAAGGTCTGTTTACCGACACTTATGCCTATATCCAACACAAAAAAGGTGACCTGCAGTCAGCAATAGAATATCAGAAAGAAGCTGTTGGAGATGGTTTATATCCTGATTACAACGAAAAATATATTCAGTACCTTATAGAAGATGATCAATTTGATTTAGCCTACAGTGAATCAAAAGAATTTTTAGCTGAAGGTAACGCAACTGAACAAATTAAAGCCTATTTTGAAACAGCATATAACGCGCTCAAAAAGAATGAAGAATTTAGCACTGTCCTTGCAGAGTTAGAAAAAAAAGCAAGGGAAAAGTATAAAAAGAAGATTGCGAAAAATATAATTGAAGAGGTTGCTCCTGATTTTAAGGCGCTAAACTTAAATGGTGATGAAATATCTCTAGAGTCGTTGAAAGGGAAAACTGTTGTATTGGACTTTTGGGCAACATGGTGCGGTCCTTGTAAAGATTCGTTTCCCGGAATGCAAAAAGTCCTGAATAAATATCAAGATGATCAAGATGTTGTTTTTCTTTTTGTCGATACTTTTGAAAAGGGAGAAAACAGGATTAAGTCGGTTAGTTCATTCATTGAGAAGGAAGGCTATACATTCAATGTCCTGATAGATCCTTATAATGATGATAAGAGTCAATACCATATAGCAGAATCTTACAACGTTTCTGGTATTCCCACAAAGTTTATCATAGATAAAAACAGTAATATAAGATTCAAGGACGTTGGTTACAGCGGATCAGAAAGTAAGCTGATGCAAAAAATGGACATCATGCTAGAAATGGTCAGGTAAAATAGGTTTATGAATAAAAAGACCAAAGCATATATTCTGTTTGGGATAGCCACAATTTGTTTATTGTTGTCTGGCTTCGGATACATCATAAGTTATATCGATGACGCCTATGTTGAGTATTTTAATACCTTAAACAGACTGGTGATAATTATAGTTTTGATTTCACTGCCTGTTATTGCTTATTTTTCTATTAAAAAAGGGCTACAGCTGTTAAAATGAATGTCCAAACCGAAATGGATTTGAAATATAGTCCCTTTACAGACTTTAACAAAACATAAGCAAATATTTTGTAACATCTGATAAAACCTGCCGTCATATCAACAAACTCAAATTCTCAAACATGAAACATTATTTTTCATTATTGCTTTTAAGCATCTTATTAATTGGATGTGATGCGAAAAAATCAACTTCAAATGATCTGGCGAGCAATTTGCCAATTCAGACTAAAATAGATCTTACAGCTGTAGACGCCGACAGGGTACCTGTAACAATCAATCCCGGGAGAATAACCAGCGATACTGTTATATACAGATTGCCGAGGGTTATACAGGGAACTTATTCCGTCAGTGACTTCGGAAAGTATATAGAAGAATTACAAGTGATAGATTATGATGGCAACGCATACGATGCGGAAAAAATAGATGATAATTCCTGGCAAATCACCAATGCCAAAGATTTAGACAAGATAACTTATTACGTAAATGACACCTATGATATCGAAACTACCGGTGGCATAGGAGGGGAACGACCGTTTTCTCCTGCAGGAACAAATATCGAACCTGATAACTATGTCTTAAACCTACATGGTTTCATTGGTTATTTTGATCAGTTTAAAGCTAATCAATATACTTTAGATGTCACTGCTCCCGCAGATTTTGACCGAACCTCTGCTTTACAAAGTACAGGAGAAGAAATCAGTGCTGATGGTAAATTCAAAACCAGCAAGTACTTTGCACCACGATATTTTGATATCACAGATAATCCTATGATGTATGGAAACCTGGATGTTGAAGAATTTATGGTTGGTGATATTAAGATTGTGCTTAGCCTTTATTCCCCAAATAAAAAGCATACGGCCTCAAGTCTTAAGGAAACTGTTTCTAAAATGATGGAAGCACAAAAGGATTATTTGGGAGATATCAATAGTACACCAAGATATGACATCTATGTTTATTTATCATCCGGAGAAGAAGATTCGCCTAAGGGTTTTGGTGCGCTTGAGCATCATACATCTACAGTCGCGGTATTTCCTGAAGCTACACCTCTGGAAGGCTTAAAGAGCTCTATGGTTGATGTTATCGCTCACGAGTTCTTTCACATTGTAACCCCTTTATCAGTGCATTCTGAAGACGTTCATTATTTTGATTACTATGAGCCTACATTCTCTAAACATCTCTGGATGTATGAAGGTGTAACAGAATACTTTGCTCAACATTTTCAGGTTTATAAAGGTTTGGTGGAACCTGCAGAATTTTACAGCACAATTGATGAGAAAATTACTGTATCTAAGAATTTAGATGATAGTATGAGTTTTACCAAAATGAGTGAGAATATTTTGGAAGAACCTTATGCCTCAAACTATTATAACGTCTACATGAAGGGTGCGCTTATAGGCATGTGTATTGATATTTTGATGAGAAAGGAAAGTAACGGACAGCGAAGCATGCTTTCTCTTATGAAAGAGTTATCAAATAAATACGGAAAAAATAAGCCTTTTGAAGACGACAGCCTGATTACCGAGATCACTCAAATGACCTACCCAAGTGTTGGCGAGTTTCTAAAAACCCATGTTGAAGGAGATACACCGATCAATTACGATGAATTTTTTGAAATGGTAGGCCTTACAAAAGACCAAAAGGAAGTAGAGACAAACTATATTTTTGCAGGCGGACAAAATATTATCTTTGATGGCGATCGGGAAGCCGGAACTATATTTTTCTCAAACATGGCACTCAAAAACTCTTTTTGGGTATCACAGGGCATTAAAGCCGGAGATGTTATCAAAAAGGTCAATGGTGCAGAATTGACTATGGCTAACGCGCAACAAGTAATAGGCGGAATGTTTGGCTGGCAGGAAGGCATGGATATCACTATGGAACTTGAAAGAGATGGTGAAACCATAAATTTGGAAACAACATTAACAAAAGCTACTGCTGTTTCTGAAACCATTATCGAAGATGAAGAAGCATCAGAACGCCAGATAAACCTGCGAAAAGCATGGTTAAATCAATAAATTTTTGAAACTTGAACTATGAAGGCTTCCGACAGGGAGCCTTTTTTGTTATTGCTAGAAAAACTATAAGACAATCTTTGTAACAAATATTTAAGATAATCGTCTAACAAATAAATCTACGATATGTCTGAAACGATTTTAGAATTAAAAAACCTTACTAAACAATTTGGCAGGTTCAAAGCAGTTTCTGAGCTAAGTTTTAAAATACAAAAAGGTCATGTATACGGTATTTTGGGACCAAACGGAAGTGGCAAGTCTACAACGCTTGGTATGGTTCTGAATGTGATCAATGTAACCTCAGGAAGTTTTGAATGGTTTTCAGGAGAGATGGAAACCCATGATGCCCTAAAAAAAGTAGGGGCTATTATAGAGAGCCCGAACTTTTATCCGAACATGTCTGCTTTGGACAACCTCAAGTTGGTTTGTAAAATAAAAGAGATCAGTGAAGATAATATCCAAAATGTTCTTCAGACAGTAGAACTCCATGACCGACAGCATGACCATTTTAAAACCTACTCTCTGGGTATGAAACAACGATTGGCCATTGCATCTGCCTTACTGAATGATCCCGAAATTCTCATACTTGATGAACCTACAAATGGCTTAGATCCCAAGGGCATTCATCAAATCAGAGAAATCATTAAGAAAATAGCTGCAAACGGAACAACCATTCTTTTGGCCTCGCATCTGCTGGATGAGGTGGAAAAAATATGTACGCATGTCGTGGTTATAAGAAAGGGCGTGAAACTTTATGCCGGAAGAGTGGATGAGATGAATGCCTCATTTGGTTATATCGAAGCTCTTTCTGATGATCAAGAGGAGTTCATGAAATTTATTGAGAACTTAGACTTCGTAGATAAATTTAATAAAACACATAATGAACCGGTAAAAATCTTTTTAAGTAAAGATTATTCAGCTGCCGACTTTAATAAGCTTTGTTTTGATAAAGGCTTTACTTTAACGCATCTTGTAAAACGAAAAGAAAGCCTTGAAGAACAGTTCCTTAAACTCACAAATTAGAAAATATGTTACGACTCATCAATATAGAATTATTCAAGCTTAAGCACAGTAGATCTGCAAAGATCATGACTATATTATACTTCAGTTTGTTTTTGTCCGCCGCTTTACTTTCAACTGTAAAATTTGACTTTGGAATAGAATTCAGGCTTGCAGATCAGGGTATATACAACTTTCCTTACACCTGGCATTTTATGAGCTTTTTCGTGGCATTTCTTAAAATAATTTTGGCTATTGTAATCGTATCAATGATGTCTAGCGAATATACCAATAGGACTTTAAAACAAAATCTCATAGATGGTTTAAGCAAAAAGGAGTTCATACTTTCAAAATTTTATGTGTCTGTACTGTATGCCTTATGCTCAACGATCTTGTTATTTATAGTTACTCTGGTTTTAGGTCTGATCTTTTCAGATTATGATGAGTTTCAGATCATATTTTCAGACCTTGAGTATATTGGAGGTTACTTCGTGAAACTTTTAGGTTTCTTTTCATTGTGCTTATTCTTAGGTCTGCTGGTCAAACGTTCAGCTTTCGCACTTGGTTTTTTATTCCTGCTATGGATAATTGAGGGAATTTCACTGGCCAGTTTAAGGGATACCAGTTTTGAGTTTATTGGAGATTTCACACCTTTAATGTCAATGTGGGGCCTTATACCTGAACCCATTACAAGATTAGACGTTATTAATTCAGCAGCGAAACAGCTTAACGCAGAACTCTTGAGAGATTACAGCGTAAGTTGGGTCAATGTCGTTACAGTTTTAATCTGGACAGCTTTATTCATTTACGGAGCTTATGCCCTGCTTAAGAAGAGGGATTTGTAATCCAAATATTTTATATTTGTTGAATGCATAAAAAACATTCAATACACAGGTTTTTACTTTTCATTTTCTTCTTATTACCCGCTTTAGGTTTTACTCAGGGAGAAGCCAATAATTGGTATTTTGGTCAAAATGCAGGAATTACCTTTAATACCTCACCACCATCGGTCCTGTTAGATGGTCAGGTTAATACACTTGAAGGCTGTTCCTCCATTTCTGATTCAAATGGAGATCTGCTTTTTTATACCGACGGAAGGACCGTATGGACAGCAGACCACCAAATCATGCCAAATGCAGATTATTTCGGAGGAACTGGTCTCAATGGTGATCCTTCAAGTACATCCAGTGGTCTTATTGTTCCACATCCTACAGAGGAGAATCTCTTTTTTGTATTCACGGTAGATGAACCACATCATAATAATGCTTTTGCCTTTCCGGCACAGGGACCTGCAGACGAATTTGGTAACCCGATAAACGATTATAATGATCCCGGGCAACAGTCCATTCCACTGGATGACGATGGATTTAACAATGGTTTCAATTATTCGGTGGTAGATATGACCCTTAACGGAGGACTTGGAGATGTTGTTGCAACTCAAAAAAATATTGAACTGGTAACCTATGACCCTAATGATTCTGAAGACATTAAGTATAAATGTTCAGAAAAAATAACAGCAGTAAGAGGTCAGGATTGCGAATCGGTTTGGGTTCTGACTCATTTCAAAGATACCTTTTATGCGTTCCGTATTGATGAGAATGGAATGAATGAAACCCCGGTGACCTCTCAGGTAGGCCCATTGATGTCAACAGACAATTACAGAAGAGCAGCGCTGGGATATTTGAAGGCTTCTCCAAACGGTGATAAATTATTGGTAGCAAATCAAACCTTAGATTACGATCCTGTAACCAATAATGACCAGGGAACAGGGAATGTCTTTCTGTTTGACTTTAATTCTTCAACTGGTGTCGTATCAAATCCATTGGAGCTGATAAATAACATTAGTTCTTACGGTGTTGAATTTTCACCTGGTGGTACAAAGGCATATGCTTGCGTAGCTTCTGATGGCGTTCCTCAAATATTTCAATGGGATCTTGAAGCCGCAGATATTCTTGGTTCACAATTTCAATTTAGTGGTGTAACCGGCCAAGGGTCCGGAGCTCTTCAGGTAGCACCGGATGGAAAAATATACAGAACAATGCTTTCAGAATCGAAGCTAAGCGTAATTAATGAGCCTGAACTTGCAGGCGCAGCAGCTTCTTACACCGAACAATTTACACAAGGGGCAATTTCTCTGGGAGGAAGAATTGCTACATTTGGACTTCCGCCTTTTATACAGTCTATATTTTCCTCAAGAGTAGATATTACGGGTCTCAATACGCAACAACTAAATTTATGCGACGGTGAATCATTCACGCTTTTCTTTGAAGATGAGCAGAATGAACCGAACTCAACCTACGAATGGACCAGGGATGGGACTGTAATATCAAATGAAACCTCAGCAACACTCGAAATAAGTCAGCCAAGTGGTGTTACATTACCTTTTCAGGAAACCTATGCTTTGGAGGTAGATCTAAATGACGGTAGTTGCCCTATTATAGGTCTGGCCATAGTGACTTATTTTGAATTACCTGAACAAAATAATGCTTTCCTGGATGAATGCGTAACTGATTTTGAACAAAACACAGCAACTTATAACCTTACTGAAGCCAATGTAAAATTCATAGCCGAAGGTGAAAATCTGGATGACTACAGTTTTACTTATTTTGAAAGTACGGAAGATGCTCAGAATTTTGAAAATGCTATTCAAAATATTAATGCTTACAGTAATTTAAGTGCTCCTCAAACCTTAAGTGTGGTCGTACAAAATACAGTTACAGGCTGTGAAAATATCATGGAATTAACACTGGATGTTATTGCTGTAAATGTCCAGGATTATACTTTGAATCTTTGTGATGATAACCAGAATGGTCTTGTAACCTTTGATTTGACACAAATCGAATCTCAAGAGAATATAATTGTGTCAGATTTTTACCTGACTGAAAATGATGCACTTAATCAGGAAAATCCGATACAGAATCCTAATGAATTTCAAAATCAAAATCCATATCAACAGGATGTTTTTTTTAATATTGATAGCGACCAGTTTTGTAAAGAATTGGGCGCATTATCTCTGGAAGTAGTTTTACTTCCACCTACCAGTGATACCATTGCCTACTATTGCGTGGAGGATTTTCCCAATCCTATTACAATACAATCTGGTGTTCCTGAAAATGAACTTGATAACTTTGAATTTCTTTGGATTGCCTCCGGAGAAACGACCTCAGGTATACAGGTGAATGAAATCGGAAATTATGAGGTAGCTCTTACAAACCTTGATACCGGTTGTACCAATTTCAGAAATATAGAGGTAATAGAGTCAGGTTTACCTGCCTATGAGCTTGAAATCGAAGAGTTTTTTGAGGATCGAAACAGTGTTACCGTAAACGTAGCAGCTGAAAGCATCGGTGACTATGAGTACGCCCTGAGTGCGGATGGACCTTATCAGGACAGTAACGTGTTTGAAAATTTACTTCCAGGTATTTATGATATGTTTGTCCGAGATAAAAACGGTTGTGGAGTCGTTCAAAAAACCTTTGGTATTTTAGGTATAATGGATTACTTCACGCCTAATGCTGATGGAGTAAACGATGTATGGACCTTTAAAGGCGTTTTCAATAAAAAAGAAGCCCTGGCACAGGTTTTTATATTTGACAGGTATGGCAAACTTTTAAAATCTTTTAGAGGTCTTGATAGTTTCTGGGATGGTTTTTTTAATGGAAAACCCATGCCATCAAATGACTACTGGTATAAAATTGAGCTGGAAAGCGGTAGGATTCTCGTTGGTAACTTTACGTTAAAGCGTTAATTTTTCTTGACATCACCGCCAAAAGGTGGTAGGCCGGGTCCGGATTTTCTGGGTAAGTTATTGCTTTTCTTTTTTTCAGCCTTGACATCATCAATTATTCTCAATGGAAAAGCATTAAAAACTTTTTCCCTCTTTTTGCAATTCAGGTCTACGTAAGCAGATTTGAATCTTTGATCAGCCTCTTTATCCCATAAATACAGATAAACATCCTGTACAAAGTACTTTATGCTTTCAAGCTGCTTTTTGTCATTATTTAAACTTTTAATCTGGACATATACTTTTTCAGGTTTATCAGCTTTATTTTTATTGTCGTCAGGATTGGTTACAAAGTCAAGAACCAACTCTTTAAAACGTATTTCGTTAATGTCTTTTTTTACTTCGTCATTTATTTCTATGTCACCTGCCTGATTGACAATGATCTTAAGGATATTTCTTTCGCTTGAGGCTTTAAAATCTTCTTCAAGGACTTCTTCGTCGATATTCACACATGATTTGTCAAACCAGCTTTGAGCATTTAAACTTAAGCTAATTGTGCAAAGGGTTAAAAATGCAATTGTTTTCATAAAATTAAATTAGATCTGGTCTTTTTTCTTTTGTTATTTTCAATGCCTGGTCTTCTCGCCATTCTTCTATTTTCTTTTTGTGGCCACTCATTAGAATCTCAGGAACTTTATGTCCTTTGTATTCTGCAGGTCTTGTATAAATCGGAGGGGCAAGCAAATTATCCTGAAAAGAATCTGTTAGTGCAGAGGTCTCGTCATTAAGCACACCTGGAATTAGCCTGATTATTGCATCTGAAAGAACAATAGCTGCGACTTCACCTCCCGATAAAACATAATCTCCTATGGAAATTTCTTTAGTGATGTGCATGTCTCTCACCCTCTGATCGATACCCTTATAGTGTCCGCATAAGAAGATCAGATTTTGTTGCAAAGACATAGTATTTGCCATTTGTTGATCAAGTCTGTGACCATCAGGCGTCAAATATATAATTTCATCGTATTGTCTTTCGCTTTTTAACTGGCCCAGACACTTATCAATAGGTTCTGCCATTAAGACCATTCCCGCACCACCACCATACTGGTAATCATCTACTTGCTTGTATTTATTGTTGGTGTAATCTCTTAGGTTATGAAAATGAACTTCTACATGACCTTTGTCTATAGCTCTTTTCATTATAGAGGCTTCAAAAGGACTTTTTAACAGATCCGGAACAACACATACAATGTCTATCCTCATTATTTTTTCGTATTTCTGGATTGGGCCAGTTTTTGTGCATCAAGTAATTCTCTGCCTAACTTCTGCTGTTTTTCAATAGCTCTGTGTTTATAGTCTTCAAATTCCTTTGTTGTATTTTCTAAGTTCTCTTTGATTTCTTGCGTTACAATACAACGGTTTCTTAGTTTGATTATGACAAATGCTAAGATCAGAATTAAAACTATAATTATACTCCAGACTATGACAGAATATGTTGCTTTAGGTAGTGATAAGCCTGCAATGCTTATTTCATCCCTGGCATTTTTTAAACCCTCTACCTCATCTTTTAAAGCAATGTTCTCATTTTCAGTTTTCTCAAGACTTGATTCAAGTTTTTTTATTCTATCATTTAAGTTTGAAATTTTATTATCCAAACTATCTGTCTTTGAAATTAATAAACGCTTGTATGCACCTAATTCATCTTTTTTGATCATCCGATATTTTGTCCAGCTGTTACTGTTTTCAACTAATGAATCGAAAGCTTTCACTACACCAGAATTTTGAGCATTTGTGTTTAAGCCAAAGGCTAAAAACAGCAAGGGTATAAAATATTTCATAGGATAATTTTTACAAGGCAAAAGTAATAAATTTTAAAATATAAATTTCATTAAGATAAATATTGTTTACTTAAATATTTAAATTATTGTGCTGAAAAACAATTAGTTAAAAAAATAATTCTTGTATTGGAAAACATTATTTTCTATTACTTACCCTTATTTTTTAATTCTCTCCTTCGCATAGGCATAACGTCAATTATTTCAAAAAGTTGTTTTATGGAAGTTTTCTGTATGTCACGAACTTTTATGCCGCCATCCAACCCAATTAAAATAATTTCATAATCCTCGCTCCCGAAAATATCAGATAATTCATCAAGATCATTTAATTTATAGCTTGCAGGGTCTTTAGATTTAAAGTTATCAAAGTACACCATATCTTCAATAACTGTATATAACACCAGTTTCCTTTCTATTAAGCCAACTTTATGCTGCTTTAATTCTTGCAGCTGATTCACAAAATTATCGTTCTGTTTAGAGTCAGTCTTAAGTACTAAAATTCTGTTTTGCCATCTATGTTTTTTCAGTTTACTTTGTTGGGCTTCAGTTTTATGAGTCATAATGAGAATTGCAATTACTAAAAAAATAGGTCTTAACATTGCACGCTTTTTAAAACAGTTTTTCCTCTCCGTCATCAGGTATCCAGACTTTTTTTGAAAGTTTCTTTTCTTTCAAGGCCTCTGTAAGCATTTCTCTGGTCGTAGGACAATGGTTGACAGCTTCCATATGATTAGCGATGACATGGCCCGAAGCATTTTCAATAAATATTAGAATGTCTTTCATGGTCATTAAGATAGGCTCATGTTTATCAAGCTGTGCAGATCCGCAGGCTAATACACTTATGTCAGGTTTAAAACTTTTCAATACTTTATCTACAGCCGCGGTATATATAGTATCTGAACTAAGGTAAACAGATTTGTTTTTATACCTGATAAAATAACCCATCACATTTCCCATAAGTTCTGCTACTTTGCCGTATCCATGTTTTGCAGGAATGCCGTCAATGGAAACCCCTTGAAATTCGCTTTGATGCCAGTATTTTATTATTTTGAAAATATTTAAGCCTCTTTTTTTGAGCTCTTCAGCATCATTTGTACTGCATATGACGGGAATTTTATTTTCTCTAAGAAATTTTTCGCCAGCTTTATCCAAATGGTCAGAATGTAAATGTGTGATGATGCAATGTGTGACTTTACTTAATTGTTCCTTTGTTTGTTGCGGTAGCTTAACAATAGGGTTTTTCTGTGGATTAAAGCGTTTTTCTGTATAACTGGGCATGCTACCCTTTTCTGACAACATGGGATCCACCAAAAAGACATGCTTATTTGTTTCAATAAGCATGGTAGCATTTCTAATATGTCGTATTTTCATCGTGACTATAAAATATCTTCAATGATCATTTTGGCATGAATACGCGAATTTTCAATAAACCATTTATGCGTTTCCATTCCACCACAAATTACTCCTGCCAGATAAATACCTTCAATATTTGTTTTCATGGTTTGGGGATTATATTCAGGGATTTTCTTCTGTTGAGAACTAAGTTTTATCCCTAGTTTTTCCAAAAACTCAAAATTAGGCTGATAGCCGGTCAAGGCAACTACAAAATCGTTTTTTAGGCTTTGTTTCTGCCCGTTTTCGTCTTTAAAAATCACTTTGTCTTGATGAATTTCAGTAAGCTCAGCATTGTAATGGGCGGTGATACTTCCTTCATTTATACGATTTACGATATCCGGTCTCACCCAGTATTTCACACGCTTACCAATATCGTCACCTCTAATGATCATTGTGACACGTCCTCCTTTTCTATAGATTTCTAAAGCGGCATCTACCGCAGAATTACTGGCGCCTACTACAACGACATCCTGATTGATATAATAATGTGGATCATTGTAATAGTGGAAGACTTTTTCAAGCTCTTCACCGGGAATATCCAATTTGTTTGGGATATCATAAAAACCTGTAGCGACAATAATATTTTTAGCTTTATGCGTGGTTTTAGAAGTTTTGACTTCAAATGTGTTTTTGATCTTATCGACATTTTCAACACTTTCAAATAAATTGATATTAAGTGCATTTGATGTAGCAACCCTGCGGTAATATTCCAATGCTTCTTGTTTGGTCGGTTTTGCATTCTTACTTATAAAAGGTATACCATCTATCTCCAGTTTTTCTGATGTAGAGAAAAAAGTCATGTTTGCTGGGTAATGGTACAGAGAATTGACCAATACGCCTTTTTCAATAATGATATAATTTAGATTTTTCTTTTTAGCTTCAAGTCCACAAGCCAAACCAATTGGTCCTGCACCAATAATCACAATATCGTATGTCATTACTTCTCAATTTTTTAAACAATAAAATCATAATCCTGAAATTGTATAGTTGTTTTGATAAAGTTTAACACAAGGGTTTTTTAAAAAATACGGCAATTGCCCTATTTCTGAAATTGAAGACCTGAATTACTTTTACAAAAACAAATTTTAATTATGAAAATTCTTAAGTTACTACCAATTTTATTATGCACTGTTTTACTGATTTCCTGCAGTGAAGATGATTCTGAAGATATCTCTTCAAATTGTTCAACAGTATGTGAATATACCTTAGAAGCAGGTCAGGATCCGGGAAGCGTTCCGGCGAGTTTACACGGCGAATTAAACCTAGTATTGGATTTTGCAACACCACAATCGCCTTTTCCTGAAGGTACTGCTGCTACCTTTACAGTCAGTGAAACTGAAATGACTGTTGAGATTGAAGGTGAAGAATGTATAACCCTTAGAAATCCTTACAGAATACCAGGTACAAGCGAAGATAATTTTATAGATGATTGCAGGGATGATTATATCTTCGGCATATCTGCTGACCAAAACGGAAACCTCAATGAGATAAATCTGGGGTCAATTGCCGGAGGAAATATTCAATTCTTAGGTCAGTTTAAATGATCAATTAGCCAAAATAGTTTTCATTAACTAACCAATAAACCTGAGGAGCTTTAAAACGCTTTTCAGGTTTTTTTATCACTTCCAATTATCCATGATTTACTTATCATGAATACCTTTTTTCTATTTCCATTCATCCTTAATTAAATCATTAGTTTTGAGTTAATTTAATAGAATAACCAGTCTCGACAAACCTCACAGGTTTTCAAAACCTGTGAGGTTTAGATGTAATTACTTTTTTATCAGCTTATGATGATAACTACCATGATCAGTATTCAATTTCAAAATATAAACCCCTTTTTGAATATCATTAAAATCAAATTTGGTTTGGTAGTCAAAAGATTTGACAAGTTTCCCTTGAATATCAAACAATTCAATGGAATTGAGGTTTAGATTGTTTGGCAGTTCGATATTCAATTGATCACTTACTGGATTAGGATAAACTTTTATTCGATTGAAATCAAAAGCATCTACATCAAGATTATCCATAACAGTAGTCACAACGGTATTTGTGATGATCGGCAAATTAAAATCGAAATAGATATAGGCCGTATTTTCAAAGGTATTACCAATTTGAACGCTTGGTTTAGGTTTGATTTTATAGGTGATATAACCATTACTGCCTTCAGGATCAGCCGTTTCGAAAGGTAAATTGATGTTGTCAAAATAGTAATTGATTTGTTCGCCATCGACGATTTCGATGCGGTAATCGTGACTGGACGTAATTGGTTGAAATGTGGTCCAATCCAGATTATTGTCAATCGTATCAGTGATTTTGACATTTAAAGCATTGGCTGTGCCCAGGTTTTGGAAGCGGATGCGGTAATCTAAATATTGATCAGTGTCATCAATTTCTATTTCATCGCCTTGTACGACCATTTTGTCGTTGGGGTCGAAGGAGTTGACGACGGTTTGGTCTAGTCTAGCAGAGTTATTTTCGATGTCTAAATCATTACTATCAGGGGTAACTTCAGCAGAGAGTATTAAAATATCTCCACTATTTAGTGTTGGCGGTATTATGTTTTGAAGCGTAATTTCAAATACCTCTGGCGAAAAAGGATCAAGGTTAGTGAACTGAAAGTTTAGAATATCTGTTGAACTATTACTTAAAGGAGCAGTTGAAGTGACATAGGTTTGAAAACTTTCATCATATTCAAATGACACCTGTAAACTTGGAACTGTTTGTGTTCCATCATTATTGACTATAATTAGATAATCTGATTGAAAACCTGGAATGGCATCATCAAGAGGGAAAATATTTATGGATAAATCTTCAAATTCTTGGTTTCCGACTACACAGAAGTCTATATCCGTTATGATTTCATTTTGCCCTGAAAAGTTGACAGTTTGAGTTGAAGGTGTTGAAATAAAATTTGAATTTAGGTTTATGATGCTTAAATTATAATTCCCAGAATCTAAACCAATAATATATTCTCCATTACTATTCAAATTATAACTGGCATTTTCTGAGCCATTATTTACATTGACTAAGTAATTTAAAAATGGGAAATCATCTGGGGTACATCCGTTTTCGTTTGAATCATAAATAGCACTTCCAAATACATAATTTAAATTACAACCGTCTGCAATGCCATCATCAGTTATCGTGCAGCCAGCCGTTATAAGCTGTTGTCTAGTAAATTCATCACAATAATTTATACTAGATGAATATATATTTTTATTACTAAGATTAAGTTGAACAAATCTATCAAGAAGCAAATCATAATTTGAAGGATCAAGGCCCGAAAAGCTCACAATATTTATAGAATCAGAATTACTAAAATTGAAATTCCAATCCGATAAATCTTGATTAAATGAATTTGAGCCTGAAAATATATTATTCATATTATTTACATTTGAAACATTCCAATTGTCCAGAGGTTGATTGAACTGAGTTGCACTTTGAAACATTAAGCTCATAAATGAAACATTTGAAACATCCCAATTGTTTAATGGCTGATTAAATGAATTAGCACTCCTAAACATAGAAGTCATATTAGTTACATTTGAAACATCCCAATCATCTAGAGATTGGTTAAATAAATCAGCACCACTAAACATAGAAGTCATATTGGTTACATTTGATACATCCCAATTATTTAATGGTTGATTAAAACTTTGGCAATTTTCAAACATAGAAATTAAACTACTTAAATTAGAAACATTCCAATTATTTAAGGGCTGATCAAATAAAAAGGCATCGTAAAACATGCCACCTATAGTAATTACACTAATTATATTCCATCCATTTAGATTTTGATTAAAAGTATGACTTGCCCTGAACATTGAGTTCATGTATTTTACATTAGAAACATCCCAATTTCCAATATCCTGATTAAAATCTGTTGCATTACTAAACATAAAAGACATGTCAGTTACACTAGAAACATCCCAATTATTTAGAGGCTGATTGAAATTGGATGAAAAGTAAAACATTCTGGACATATTTGTAACGTTAGAAACATCCCAACCATTTATGTTTCTGTTAAAGACTACTGCTGATCGAAACATACCTGCCATATTAGTTATATTTGAAACATCCCAAAAGTTTATGTCTTTGTTAAAACTATCGGCACCAAAAAACATATTACTGGTATTAGTAACATTAGAAATATCCCATGTGCTGATATCTTGATTAAATGTATTTTTAAATTTAAACATCTCACTCATATCCGTAATACCTGATGTACAGGTCAATGCAATTTGAGGATCATTTTGGTTTGCTTCAATTAACGCATCAAGTTGAACTCTACTACGCTTTGTAAAAGTATTGGTTTGACCATTTATTGTTAATGTTCCAGTGTCTCCAAAATTAGCGTTTGGGCACATGCATGTTACTCCATTAGGCGCTACATAAAAATCGGGATTATTCTGTGCTTGAACAAGAAAAAAACTAAAAAGACTTAGGACTAAAAGTAAAGAGCTCTTCATGATAGAATTTTTTGTAAAAGTAAAGTAAAAATGGCTTTTTGGAATAAATTTGATTAGTCTATTTCAGCTATCTTTTGGTAAGAAAAATAATATGAACCTTAATGTTCCTTAATGTCTTAATGGTTTAAAAATCTCTCGCCAAGCCGCTAAGGCGCTAAGTGGTTCTCTTAAGAGGTTTAACGCAGAGACCACAAAGATTTACCACGCAAAGCCCACAAAGTTTTATGATACTAAAGCTTTCAAACCCTTAATCGTCTCCTTAGGATTTTCAGACTTAAATACAAAACTCCCGGCGACTAAAACATCAGCGCCTGTTTTTACTAGCTTTTCAGCGTTTTTATCCGTTACGCCACCATCGATTTCAATCAGGGTTTGTGCGTTTTTGTTTAAAATGAGTTCTTTGAGTTCGGCTACTTTGTTATAGGTATTTTCAATAAAGCTCTGTCCACCAAATCCGGGGTTTACGCTCATCAGACAGACCATATCAATATCCTGAATTACATCTTTGAGTAAATGCACGGGCGTATGCGGATTAAGTGCTACGCCGGCTTGCATGCCTTCTGCTTTTATGGCTTGAAGGGTTCTGTGTAAATGTGTACAAGCTTCGTAATGAACAGTCAACATATTGCTACCTAATTCTGAAAAAGTTTTAATGTAACGGTCCGGATCAACGATCATCAGGTGTACATCAATAAATTTTTTGGCGTGTTGACTTATTGCTTTTAAGACCGGCATACCAAAGGAAATGTTAGGTACAAATACGCCGTCCATGATGTCGATATGAAACCAATCGGCTTCACTTTGGTTAACCATTTCAATGTCACGTTGAAGGTTCGCAAAATCGGCTGCTAATACGGATGGGGCTATTTTAGTACTCATAATTTGTTGCCTTTAATATTTTTAACATTAATTCAGTTTATTTTTTTAACCGCAAAGAGCGCAAAGTTTTTCGCAAAGAGCACAAAGCGAACCATTTAAGAAATTAAAAATAAAACTATTCAATTGATTATCAAATTACTACATTTTCAAATTTTCAAATTGATTCTACTTACTCAAATACATCTTCCGTCTGGCATACAATTCATAGAAATCATCGTCTTTAAGGGAGTCTATAAATAAGATGCTTTCACCGGTACTTTTCATTTCCGGACCAAGTTGTTTGCTTACGTTCGGGAATTTATTGAACGAGAATACAGGTTGTTTAATGGCATAACCTTCCAGTTGAGGGTTGAAATCAAAATCCTTGAGTTTTTTATGACCAAGCATGACCTTAGTGGCATAATTTACATAAGGTTCTTTGTAAGCTTTTGCAATAAAAGGAACAGTTCTTGAAGCTCTGGGATTGGCTTCAATGATGTAAACCTTGTCATCCTTAATGGCAAATTGAATATTGATCAATCCCACAGTCTCTAAAGCCAGAGCAATTTTTCTGGTATGGTCCTTTATCTGTTGCAAAACGAGATCACCAAGATTAAAAGGTGGTAACAAGGCATTGGAGTCCCCTGAATGTATTCCACAGGGTTCAATATGCTCCATGATACCAATAATGTACACATCTTCACCATCGCATATCGCATCGGCCTCAGCTTCAATAGCACCATCAAGATAGTGGTCTAATAATAGTTTATTATTTGGTATTTTTCTTAATAAATCAACAACGTGAGCCTCAAGATCTTTTTGATTGATAACGATCTTCATGCCTTGACCGCCTAGTACATAGGAAGGTCTGACTAAAATCGGGAAGTTGAGTTGCTCAGCCAATTCTGCTGCTTCTTCAGCACTGGTAGCGACACCAAATTCCGGATAGGGAATATCGTTATCTTTTAGTAATTTTGAAAAACTTCCTCTGTCTTCCGCTAAATCTAAAGCTTGATAACTTGTACCTAGAATTTTAATGCCGTATCGACTTAATTTCTCAGCAAGTTTCAATGCGGTTTGACCACCAAGCTGAACAATAACACCTTCTGGTTTTTCATGCTGAATAATGTCATAAATATGCTCCCAGAATACAGGTTCAAAGTAGAGCTTATCAGCTGTATCGAAATCAGTCGAAACCGTTTCCGGATTACAGTTGATCATGATGGTTTCATAACCACACTCAGCTGCTGCGAGAACGCCGTGTACACAGCAATAGTCAAACTCGATACCCTGACCAATACGGTTTGGTCCGGAACCAAGGACTACAATTTTCTTTCTATCGGTAACAACACTTTCGTTTTCAACAAATGCATTACCATCTTTATCAATGACTTCAGCTTCAAAAGTAGAGTAGTAATATGGGGTTTGTGCTTCGTGTTCTGCTGCACAGGTATCAACGAGTTTATATACCCGATTTATACCTAACTCACTACGTTTGTTATAGACCTGGCTTTCCAGGCATCTCAGCATGTGCGCAATTTGCCTATCTGCAAATCCTTTTTGTTTGGCTTCAAGCAGTAACTCTTTGCTCAGAGTATCAATATTGTATTTTGAAATTTCCATTTCCAGGTGATGCAATTCTTCGTACTGCTTCAGGAACCACATATCGATCTTTGTAATCTCATTGATGCGTTTCAAAGGAATACCGGCTTGTATGGCATCATAAATCACAAAAACACGGTCCCAACTGGCGTTTGTAAGTTTTTCGATGATGGTGTCGTATTTGGTGTAACCTTTACCATCGGCTCCAAGACCATTTCGTTTGATCTCCAGAGATTGTGTGGCTTTATGTAAGGCCTCCTGAAAAGAACGTCCAATGCCCATCACTTCACCAACGGCTTTCATTTGTAGGCCTAAAGTGCGGTCAGAGCCTTCAAACTTATCAAAATTCCAGCGTGGGATTTTTACAATAACATAATCTAAAGTGGGTTCAAAAAAGGCCGAAGTGGTTTTTGTAATTTGATTTTCAAGTTCATCCAAATGGTAACCTATAGCAAGCTTTGAAGCAACTTTAGCAATGGGATAACCGGTAGCTTTTGAAGCCAGTGCAGAAGATCGTGATACCCTGGGATTGATTTCAATTGCAACAATGTCTTCTTTGTCATCCGGGCTTACCGCAAACTGAACATTACAGCCTCCGGAGAAATTGCCAATGCTTCGCATCATTTTGATAGCCAAATCCCGCATACGTTGAAAAGTCGTATCGCTTAAAGTCATAGCAGGTGCAACGGTAATGGAATCTCCGGTGTGGATGCCCATCGGGTCCATATTTTCAATACTACATATTATGGCTACATTGTCGTTGCGGTCTCTTAGCAGTTCCAGTTCGTATTCCTTCCAGCCAATCAGGGCTTTATCGATAATAACTTCATGAATCGGCGAAGCTTCCAAACCCCGGGTAAGTAATTCTTCAAAATCTTTTTCTTCAAAAACAACAGAAGCTCCCAATCCGCCTAATGTAAAAGAAGCACGGATCACCAAAGGGAAACCAAATTCTTGGGCAACTTCCTTTCCTTTTAGGAATGAGGTTACAGTCTTTGATGGAGCAACACCAACACCTATGTCTTCCATCAGTTTTCTGAATTTCTCACGATCTTCAGTAATATTGATGGCATTGATATCTACGCCTATGATTTTTACACCAAAATCTTCCCAAATACCCTTATCATCTGCTTCGATACATAGATTTAAAGCTGTTTGTCCGCCCATAGTGGGTAAAACCGCATCAATTTGTGGGTGTTCTTTTAAGATTTGAATGATGGATTTTGTGGTTAAAGGCTTTAAATATACATGATCGGCCATGGTTGGGTCGGTCATGATGGTGGCCGGATTAGAATTGATCAGTATGGTTTCTATACCTTCCTCTCTTAGTGACCTTAAAGCTTGTGAACCTGAATAATCAAATTCGCAGGCTTGCCCAATTATAATAGGACCTGAACCTATGATCAGAATACTTTTTATATCTTGATGCTTTGGCATTGGAATGAAATTTTGATAAAATTAGATAAAAAAAAAGTGTTACCGTTAAGTAACACTTTAAATATTATATGGTAGATAAATCATATTATCTTCTTCTCATGCTGGTTTCTGATGAAACACTAAGTTTTTTTCTTCCTTTAGCTCTTCTTCTTTTTAAAACTTTTCGGCCATTGGCAGATGCCATACGCTCTCTAAAGCCATGCTTGTTCTTTCTCTTTCTCTTTGAAGGTTGAAATGTTCTTTTCATCAGACTATATATTAATTCTTTTGATGCTAATTTTAAATCGGGTGCAAATATACAAAGTCTTTTTTGTTTTGCAACATTTATTTTTAAATCTTTTATTATGAATTTTGTAAGTTTGCAAATTCAAAAAATAAATCAAATGTTCAATAAAATTATAAAATTGATCCTTGCGGTACTTGTGTTTGCTTTTGCCATTTACCAGTTTATTGAAGGTAACATAGGTAACGGTATCCTATTGATATTGCTAAGTGGTATTTTTGTTTTTCTTTATTTTAAAAATGAATTTATACTACTGGCATTTTTGCGCTTAAGAAAACAGGATTTTGAAGGCACAAGAAAGTGGTTAGATAAAATAAAAAACCCTGAAGCCGCCTTAACCCAAAAGCAACAAGGCTATTATAATTATCTGCATGGTTTAATTCTTTCTCAGACCAACATGACCAAGGCTGAAAAATACTTCAGAACAGCTATCCGTTTAGGATTGTCAATGAAACACGATTTGGCCATGGCAAAATTGAATCTTGCGGGAATAGCTATGACCAAAAGACGCAAGCGTGAAGCTCAAATGTTACTCAAAGAAGCTAAAGATTTAGACAAACACAATATGCTGGGCGATCAAATTAAAATGATGAAGCAGCAGATGAAGAAATTTTAAATTGGATTTAAAGTTTAAAGTTTAAAGTTTAAAGTTCAAAGTTTGAAGCTTCATAAATAAGGTTGACAATTTTACTTTTTAAGTATTCGTGCATTAGTGGCTTCTAAAAAGAATTATATCGTCCTGTGGTATAGAAATGCTTAATTTTCTTAATGCCTTAATGTTTCAAAACAACAAATATTTTCATGTTTCGGGTTTAAAGTTTAAAGTTTCTTGTTTTTCATCTCATAAAGCAATAACCTCATACACTTCTAAAATAAATATACTCAAAAACCTATCACCTATAATATTAATAAAAATCTATTACAACTCTGCGAACCTTGCGTCTGCTTTGCGGGCTTTGCGGTTAGATTGTTAGTCTTTAATCTTTAGTATTTAAACTTTAGCTTTTAGTATTATTTGTTTCTGGTTTAAGGTTCAATGTTTCAAAATTGAAGCCTCATAAATAACGTTAACAATTTTAATTTTTAAGTATTCGTGTATTAGTGGCTTAAAATACAGCTTGAACGTTTATTTTACTTGCATTAATTAGTCAAGTTGGTATTAAGAAGAAACTAAATATTACTTAATTCCCTATTGTTTTAAAAATATTATTTAGTCTTTACCGGCTTTCATTTTCAATTTACTTTCAAACGATCTGAACAGGAAATTGATGCCGCTCATGATCAGAACGAGTGATAAAGTGCCTAAGCCTATCCATTGCCAGGTTGGTGCATCGCTGTGTTTGATGAATCCGCTTTCAACCATAAGACTCAATCCAAATCCTAATACGGCGCTGCCCATTCCACCAAAAATCCAATAGTCTCGTTTTGCTTGTTTTTTTGTCATGATTATAATTTTTGACTAATTTATTTAACTTTTTTGATACTGTCCAGAATTTCGCTTTTTGGTTCAAAATTTAAATCTGCCTGTGAAAAACTGCAAAGTCCTTTTATTTCAAAAAATTGACAAATAAGTGCTTATATTTACCCTTAAAAATATTTCGATTATGCGATTTTTAAAAATTCTCCTGTTACTTTTTGTTTTTCAAGGATTTGCACAGCAAGGTGGTATGTGGATCCCTTCTTTACTCGAAGGCATGAACGAAAGTGAAATGTCTGCACTTGGCAGTCAGCTTTCTGCCGAAGATATCTACGATGTCAACAATTCCAGTCTAAAAGATGCTATTGCTCACTTTAACGGTGGCTGTACTGCAGAAGTGATTTCAAACCAAGGCCTGTTGCTGACTAATCACCATTGTGGGTACGGGCAGATCCAATCGCATTCAACCCTGGAAAATGATTATCTAAAAGATGGATTTTGGGCTATGAATTTTGATGAAGAAATCCCAAATGAAAACCTGTACGTTGAATTTATTGTGAGCATTCATGATGTTACGGACAAAGTTTTAGAAAACGTCACGGATGAGCTTTCTGAAAGAGACAGGCAATCTCAAATCTCCAGAAACTCTAACGCTGTTCTCGAGTCCTGGCCAAGAGAAGACTGGCAGGACGTCAAAACAAAAGCTTTTTACAATGGCAATCAGTATTTTTTGTTCGTCACCGAGAGATTTGAAGACATAAGACTCGTGGGTGCGCCACCAACAAGTATTGGAAAATTTGGCAGTGATACAGATAACTGGGTATTTCCAAGACATACCGGAGATTTTTCGCTGTTTAGAATATACGCTGACGCCAATAATCGTCCGGCAAAATACAGCGAAGACAACAAACCATATATTCCAAAACATTACTTGCCTGTATCCTTAGATGGTGTTGAAGAAGGAGACTTTACGCTGGTCTTTGGTTTTCCCGGTACAACAAACGAATATTTACCGGCGGTGGCTATTCAGCATATCACCCAGGAATTTAATCCAACAAATATTGCGATTAGAGAAGCTGCTTTAAAGGTCATTGATGCAGAAATGAAAACCAATGACGAAGTCAGGATAAAATACGCATCAAAACAGGCACGAATTGCCAATGCCTGGAAAAAATGGATTGGTGAAAATCTTGGGATTGAAAAAAGCGGTGCCATAGAGATCAGACGAGATTTTGAAGAGAGGTTTAAAACCGCTATGGAGAAGAAGAACCTGACGGATAAATATGCAGACATTTTACCTGAATTTGAAAAATTATACGCTGAATTTTCCCCCGTTAACATCAAACGCAGAAATTTTATTGAAGTTTTTTTGGTGACCAACGAACTAATGCAAATGATGTTTTATGCCTACCAATTCGAACAGGCCTTGCTTCAAAACCCTGAAGCTTTTAATGAAGAAAAAGCAAATTATCTTAATCGTTTAAAAGGTATTTACAAGAACTATGATGCACAAGTAGATCAGGGTGTTTTTGAAAATGTCATGCCTTTCTATCATGATGATGTGGATAGCTCTATCTATTCAAATACAGCATTCACTTCAATGGAGACAGCTTCTGATTTATTTAAGGATGATATGGAAAAAGTCCTGAAAAATTTAAATAAGGACCCTGCTTACCAATATGCCAAACCTATTATTGAAGATTTCTTTATCAATGTCAATCCAGAGTTTGTTAAAATCAATACCTCCATTTCTGCTTTACAAACCCGTTATATGACGGCCTTGATGGAAGTCTTACCGGATGAAAGATATTTTCCGGATGCCAACAGTACTTTGAGAGTGACCTATGGGCAGGTTCGAGGCTATTCGCCAAGAGACGCGGTGTATTATAATGAAGTCAGCTATCTGGATGGCGTGATGGAAAAGTATATTCCCGGAGATTATGAGTTTGATGTTCCGGATAAGCTCATAGATCTTTACAAAGCCAAAGATTTCGGTCAATACACCGACGATACGGGAAAAGTACCGGTATGCTTTCTTGGTACCAACCATACCACAGGAGGAAATTCAGGCAGTCCGGCCATAGATGCCAATGGTTATTTAGTTGGTCTCAATTTCGACAGAGTCTGGGAAGGCACAATGAGCGACATGTATTACGATCCTGAAATATGCCGAAACATCATGGTAGATTTACGTTACATCCTTTTTATCATTGACAAATATGCCGGTGCAGAACATCTGATTGAAGAAATGACACTGGTCAGACCAAAATCTGAAATGCCAAAAGGCAAGAAGAAAAATCGGAAAAAGAAAAAATAGTATAAATTAATTTAGGTTGATGAGCTCATGTTTTCAAAACAAAAGATCAGACTTTTAAATCATCACAAATTGAAAAAATATCTGTTATATGCCTTGGGTGAAATTATTTTGATCGTTATTGGTATTTCCATAGCGGTTTTGATCAACAATAAAGTTGAAAAGAACAAACAAGAACAAGTTTTGCAAACCATCTTGATCAATATTTCTAATGATATTGAAACTGATTTAACGGAAGTTGATATTGTTTTAGATAGGTATGAAGATCAAGAGAAACTGTTTAATTTTATCCTTGACAGCTTAGATAACGGTAGGTCGATTAAAGACTGCATTTATTGTCCAAATGTTTTAACCAATGTTATTCCCTTTTCGTTGAGAACCAGAGGCTACCAGCAACTTTCAAATTTTAAGGAAGACAATTTAAACAGAACAGATTCTTTAATATTCAATGTCTCTAATTTTTATAATTCCTATACTAAGTTAACAGAAGTCGTTAATACAATGTTGCTGGAGGATACCAATGATAACCTGAATTATTTAAAAATAAATTATCCTCATTTTAAGGATTGGTTTACCGATAGGGGGATTGATAATAACTTAGGTTTTTTTGAAAACAATACTGAATTTGTGAACAGAGTAGCATTGAGGGAAGTATTGAATTATGCAAATCATGTTTCATTATTAGAGTCATTTAAAAGAGATGCTTCGGGATTACTTGAAGATATTAAAACCCGATTATAGTTTTTATACTTAATCTGCTTAATGTTCCTTAATTTCTTAATGGTTTGAAAACTTATTTAGCGGAGTGAAGAAAAGTAAACTAATAATATTGATACTGTTGATTAATTTTGGATGTAAAGTTTCCAAAAAGCAAAATCCAGATAATAGAAAAATTTTAAGTGGTGTAATGATTTTTGAGGAGTTTGAAGTAGAGAATTCCGCCAATAAAAGAGCTAGTCTAAAGGCATTTAAATATTTGACTAAATATGATTCGATATTTAAGTTAAATGAAAAAACTATCAACGAAATTACTTCATCAGAAGATTCTTTAGCAGTTAAATTTTTTAAAACAAACTTTGATTCAAAGGGATATGTAAAAGATGACTTTTTCTTAACTACTGAAAGGGATACATCTATCGTAAAGATCGTTATCCAGCCAACCAATATTTTTATCCCTTCAAGTAAGAAAAATATAAATGGCAAAACCGATTTCTATAGGTTTGGGCAAGTTATTGATAGAGATAGTTTGTATAGTTGTTTTGGAAAAATTCACAAAGACTGTAGAAAGCGACGTAGAGTAACTTACCAAAATGAAAAAAATTACGATATTATTTTTTTAAAAGACAATAGAAAAATAATTGATGGTTATGATTGCTTTCTGGTGAGATGTTATTCAAAAAAAGGATTTTATCGTTACGACTTATTTGTTACATCTGATATTAGTTTGAATTATAACTATCTTTTAAACCTAAAAAGTTTGACAGATAAGGGTTATTTTATATTAGAGAAAACGCTTTTTACTCAATTATCAACCAGGACTACGAGATTAAAACATATTGAATTAAAATTTAGAGATAATTTATAATAGAGTTAATTAAATGAATAATAACCAAAATCTAAACCTCCCATCATGTTTATTTATATTAAAGGGACTATGAGAATTTTTATTACAGTTTTAGTTTTAATATTAAATCTCTCGTCTTGTAAAGCTCAAAACCCTTCAGGAGTCTGGATATGTTATGATAATTATATTATTAATCCCGATAATGCCGGAAGACCGATTGGAGAAGGTCTTTTAATTGATTTTGATGATAAATCTTTGGGCCATATCAGGATAGATACTTTTATGCCATTACTAATTGATTTTGATAAAAGGAAAATATCCATCAACTTAGATACATTGATCAGTTTAAATTATAAACTGAAGAGTAACGATTCTTTAGAAATTGACTTTAAGCAAAATATGGTTGAAATGTTTAAGCCTTTAGAATTAAATTTCCAATTACAAACAACTAAAGATGAAATCAGTGAATTTCTGATAAATAACGATTTTGAAGACATAGGTGGAGAATTGGATATCGAATTTAGTGATGAATTTTTCTCAAATGATAAAAAACTTAAAGAATCCTCAAGAAGAAAGACTTTAATAAACAATACTTTAAATGCCGAAGGATATTGGTATATAAGACAAATTAAAAAGAATTTTTTCCTGGTCTGTACCTTTCAATACTTGCCTGATATCCATATTTTTCAGATACTTGGAATAAATGAATGTAAATTAGAATTGAAGCAGATAAAATTACCGGGAACGTTCAGTCCACTCACGAATGAAATTAAAGAATTAAAGACCTGCCTATAATTTTTTCAACACCACACAGGCATTCACATCCCCAAACCCAAAACTGGCTTTAGTCAAGATTCTTGGTTGATGGTCATAAGTTTCAAATGGTATTTTATCTTCCGAAATCATTGTTCTTATCCTTGAGTTAACAGGTTCAGAATTAAG